>JAICQC010000076.1 GCA_025938055.1 Anaerolineales bacterium
AAGGTCTCACAAACATTCTGGGAAGAGTGTATTTCAACTATCAGCCGCGCAAGATCTATGTCACCGAGAACGGCGCCAGTTATTCCACGCCGCCGGATGAAAAAGGCGAAGTACATGATGAGCTCCGCACACATTATCTACGAACTCACTTCGCCGCCGCGCACCGCGCCATCCAGATGGGCGTGCCACTGGCAGGTTACTTCGTCTGGTCGCTGATGGACAACTTCGAGTGGTCATGGGGCTATGCCCAGCGCTTCGGGCTCATTTGGGTGGATTACGAGACGCAAAAGCGTACATTAAAGGATAGTGCGAAATGGTATAGGCGTGTGATAAGGAAAAATGGGTTTTGAGAATAATGGTCACGGGTTGCCGTGACCATTATTTTATCGACTACCCACAAATGGGTTATTCCTTCTCTCTTCCCCCACCGTGGTCTCTGGTCCGTGCCCGGAAAGCAGGCGCGTCTCATCGGGCATGGTAAATACCTGCGTTCGAATACTTTCCTCGAGTTGGTCCCAGTTTCCGCCGGATAAGTCGGTGCGACCCACGGAACCAGAAAAGATCAGATCGCCGCAGAAGCAGACGCTTCGACAGCGCTCAGCGTGAGGATTCTCTACATACAAAATACAGTGACCCGGCGTATGCCCCGGCGTAAAACGGACTTCGAATTGCACACTCCCAAGGCGCAGAATTTGCCCCTGACCAAGATCGATCGTCGGTTCGGGACCCGGGTCGATATCAAAGCCGAAGATTGCCCCGCCACCTCCCGCGCGCCACAAGACGTGGTCGTTTGGATGCAGAGCCACTAACGGCAGTGGATTCAGCGCATCGGCAATGGCGCCGGCGCCGCCGATGTGATCGAAGTGCGCGTGTGTATACCAGAGATGCGCGATCCGCCAGCCTCGCTGTTGTGCGGCGTCGAGAATAAGATGCCCATCCCAGGCGGGGTCGATCACCGCGGCTTCTTTTGTCTCTGAGTCTGCGACAAGATAGGCATTCGTCTGTGCAGGACCTAACGTGAAGGATACAATCTCAAGCATGGCTCACCTTTGGCGGAGAAAACAAGTAGCTTACAAGAATCGAAACGGCAATCAGACCAATGGACAGGGGATAGACGATCATGGGATCGCGCTCGAAGAGGATGCCAGCTAGCGGCGGCGTGAGAATGAAAATCGCCGCGCTGATGGTCTCCATGATTCCATACGTGACGCCCATTTGTGATTCGTGTACCAGTTCACGCGCCTGTGCCAGCGCCATCGGGCGTCCAGCACGGAACCCGCCCAGCAAAAAATATCCGAGGACGTATACAGGCAGGCTTGTGCCTTTCCAAATGAGCAGGGCAAACAAGATGACAAGCGCCTGCGCGAGCAAGAATCCGCGCCGCGGATGGACTCGACTTAAGAGGATTGCCATCACCGAGTTCCCCAGCGCGCCCGCGGTGAAGATAATACCGCTTTCGCTCAAGGACAGCCCGCGTACACCCTCAAGGAAATTTGGCGTGAGCGGCTGCGCAAGGTACATCGAAAAAATCGCTACTGCCAGCACACCCATCAGAACAAGGAAGCGCTGGTTAGTCCTCAGGTTTGGCGGTGGGGATTGAGGGTCATGGTTGTCAATGGGTTGCCTCTCAATTAAAAAGATAAAAACGCTCGAAAGGATGAACATCCCTGCCGCAGTCAAAAAGCTTATCCGCATTCCATACTTGTCGCCGATCCATCCGCCGGTGATCGGCCCAAGCACCATGCCCATGGCAAATGTAGCAGTGGTCAGTGCCAGGACGGTTCCCACGGGCAGCCGGCCGCGCGCTGCCGTAACATAACTGCTTAAGGGCGATGAAACGAAAGCGGTCAACCCATACCCAAACAGTCCAACCAGAAAAAGGGGCAACGCCAGAGCGAGTCCCATCACCAGTGTTGAGAGTAATCCCAAAATCCAGGCGAGGATCAACAAAGGACGCCGCCCAATCCGGTCTGCAAGGTGACCAGCGGGAATGTGCGTAATCGCCATGGAAAAACCGAACGCGCCCAGGACCAACCCAATTTCGTACTTGCTCAACAGGAACTGGTTATCCAGATAGATCGGCACAAAATTAAAAAACATCCCTTCGCCAAAACCCCAGAGCAGAAGGGCAATCGCGACAAAAAGAAGACTACGATTCAAGAGACTCCTTTCTGATTTCCGTCATTGCGAAGCAATCTCCGGTGCTGAAAGAGAGGCTGTTTCCTGAATGTTCGCAATGACGTAACTTTGATTGATCTATTTCTGGTGGGTAATCCTGTAGATAAACTCAACTGCGGACTTGAACACCTGTTGCCTGCTCGCGTCACGCGGCAGGACATGGCCCGAGCCCGTGATATAAAGTTTGGTCTTGTCTATCGTGTTCACAAGCCACGCGTAGATGGTTTCCATATTATCGGGCAGAATATAGGTCTCATCCCTGGAATGCATTAGCAGCACTGGCACGTTAACCTCTGATAAAGCGGCTTGCATCTCGAGGATCAATTTCTTGAGCTCGGCGGCTGAGCGGACCGGGTTCTTGCCATATGCTACGTGATTCTGATAAGCAGTTTTATCGAACCATCCGCTGCCGGGCGCCTCTTTCGTCTTCGGCCGAAACCGGACCACCAGACTGAGCAGTTCCAGGAGCCAGACTGGGTACTCGGCTGGCAAACGAGACGGTGTGGACATGGCAATCACACCCCTGACGTTCAAGCGCGTGGACATGAGCAGCGACAAAATCCCTCCCATCGAAAGCCCGACGAGGAATATATCCTCCGTGACCCCGCGCAGGAGATGATAACCATCCTCAACGGAGGCAGCCCAATCGGTCCAGCGCGAACGTATCATATCTTCGGGTTCGGTCGCATGTCCCGCAAGGCGCACACCCAGGCAGGTATAACCCTGCCGGTGGAGATATTCTCCCATCCCGCGCATTTCCTTGGGTGTGCCAGTGAAACCGTGAATCAAGAGGCAGGCGGGCTTGGAGGCGTCGCCCAGGAGGAAAAATGGCTCAGCCGTTTGAATGAGTTGTGGCATGGAATAAATTATAGACTATCGACGGCGCATCCATGCCGGGCGCAGTGACGCCACCTTTTTATAGATGGGGCAGCGCTCATCGTGTGCTCCCGCCAGATATCCTGTGGACATCAGGAACTCGTTTACGATCTCTCCACCTGTAAAAACAAATGTCTTCTTGAAGAGCTTGATCCATTCCTCTTTGGAAAGGGTACGATTCGCATCCAGCCAGCCTTTGAAGGAGTCATGTTCGTTTTTCAGTTCCAAAATCTTCTGTGCATTGACGATTGCGGCATTGATCTTCAAGCGGTTTCGGATAATGCCTGCATCGGCAAGCAGGCGAGCACGGTCTTTTTCACCATACTTTGCGACTTTTTCAATGTCAAAACCATCGTATGCCTTATGGAAGTTGTCCGCTTTCCTCAGGATCGTGATCCATGAAAGCCCAGCCTGGTTGATCTCGAGTATGAGACGTTCGAACAGCAGGTTGTCGTCCTTGAGCGGAAAACCATATTGCGTGTCATGATAAGTTTTGTTGAATATATCTTCAGGATGGGAATTGCAGTAGTCGCAGTAGGTTGGCATGATTTAGGATCCTCGTCGTTGCATTCCAATGGATTGTACTATCGAACATTCTTACCAGGCAGTTGCATCCAGTTTGTTGACTCTGCCGCATCTTTTCTGTACACTTCTGATGCCAGCTCAGCCATCATCTCACAAACATCTGCCAGTGAAAAGGAAAACAATGAATCCGAACCCCTTTCTCAAGAAGTTAGGTTTTTCAGAGCAGGATCGCGCCGTGATCATCCATACCGATGACATTGGCATGTGTCAGGCGTCGGTGCAGGCATTCAGGGACTTATGGAAGTTCGGGACGATCACATCCGGAGCGGTGATGGTGCCGTGCCCGTGGTTTCCGGTGGTGAAATGGATGTGCCGCGACAACCCCGAGGTCGACATGGGCGTCCATATCACCCTTAATGCAGAGTGGGCAAGCTATCGCTGGGGACCGCTGTCAACACGGGATCCCGAGTCTGGTTTACTGGATATAGACGGCTACCTCCACCAGTGGCAGGACGCGGTCTATCAGCAAGCGAAGCCTGAAGCCGTGGAAAAAGAGATCAACGCGCAGATCGAGCATGCGGTTGTCGCCGGGATCGACATCACACACATCGATTCACACATGGGAACAGTGATGAATCCGTTGTTCATTCAATCTTATGTGCAGGCTGCGGCAAGCAGGTTGCTGCCAGGCATGCTGCCCCGCACAGATGCCAAAGGGCTCGAGATCATGGGAGCCAGCGCGGATGAACTGCGAGTCTATGAACCGATCATGCAGCAACTGGAGAATATGGGTGTGCCAATGCTGAACGGGCTGCTTTCAATGCCGCTGAATGAGCCAGACGGACAGGCGCAAATGGAAGCCGCCAAGGAACTTCTGGGTGACCTGCCTGCTGGGATCACACATTTCGTGCTGCATCCTTCGGTCGATACGCCCGAACTGCGCGCCATCGCGCCAGACTGGGAAAGCCGCGTCCAGAATTACAAAATATTCATGAGCGACGAGTTGAAGCAGTTCATCGAAAGCCAGGACATTAAGTTGATCGGCTATCGTCAGATCCGGGATGCGATGAGGCAGGGATGAATAAAGTCTTTTCGCTCACAATGTATATCGGGCGTTCAATTCAGGTTCTACAGCCATAGTTCCATAATGGGCAGGATCCGCGGCTGACCCTCCACCTCGGATTGCCGCTCACCGATTTTGTTCATGCCCATTTTTTCGTAAAAGCCAATTGCATTGGGATCCGCTTCCAGTTGCAGCTTTTTGCAGCCGCGCCCGCGTGATACATCCACAGCGTGCAGGAAAAGCGTTTTCCCGATGCCTTTGCCCATATAGTCTGGCAGTATCCACAGATTCTCCAGCCACGAATTCCCGCTTTCATCCAGCAGTGTGTAAAAGCCGATCAACGTATCGTTCTCCAAAGCAATCCAGCTTTCATTCTCCTCAAAATACTCGGGGCTGAAGGTTAACTGCGGCTTCCAGATTTCCATCCAGCGTTTCGGGTAGCCCCAGTGAGCTTTCGCAGTAAGGGCAATTTTGGTTAGCGTGTCTGCTTCGTTCGGAACGACCCGGCGAATAGAAATCATTCTTAAATTTCGCAGCCGTTTGGACAACGACTTTATCCCACAATCCTGATCTCGCGCGGCATATCGGAAAGCACATCCGCGCCGGACGGAGTGATGACCACGTTGTCTTCAATACGCACGCCATTTCGATCAGGCAGGTAAATCCCCGGTTCGACCGTGAACGCCATCCCTGGCTCGAGCAGCTGCATATTATCGCCGCGCATGTACGGCTCCTCATGCCCCTCCATGCCGATGCCATGACCGGTGCGGTGTGTAAAATACTGCCCATACCCGGCCTTCTCGATCACAGCGCGCGCGGCTTTATCCACCTCCGCGCAGGGGATGCCGGGTCCCGCTGCTGCCCGTCCCGCGGCATTGGCTTCCTGCACGATCTTGTGGATCGTCTTATATTCAGCATCTACATTGCCTACTGCAAATGTGC
This sequence comes from Anaerolineales bacterium, assembly GCA_025938055.1. The sequence continues at coordinate 5,585 of JAICQC010000076.1, forward strand.
GCGTTAAGTCGGAGATATACCCGTCATAGCTCGCGCCCCAATCGACGACCAGCAGATCGCCCGTCTGCAGTTTGCGCTCGGTGGGTGATGCATGCGGATTCGCCGAGTTCGGTCCGCCTGAGACGATCGGCGCGAAGGGCATCTCAGGTTCGGAGCCATGCCTGAGCAGCTGGACTACTAATTCAGAAGATAATTCTTTCTCGGTCATGCCAATTTTGATCAAGGGAATCGTCGCTTCGAGCGCCTCCTGCGCGATCTTCACAGCGCGGCGCATTGCCTCCACTTCGGCTCGATCCTTCTTCAAACGCAACGCAGACAATACCTCACTTGCATCGGGATATTCCGCTTCGGGCGCGCCGGTTTTGACGTGACGGAACTCCAGCAGGCGCAGTTGACGCGGCTCGACGCCGATCCGCTTTCCGTCCAGAGCGAGAGCCTGCACAGCCTTGCGAAAGGCGTTGTCCCACTCCGATGGATTCTCCGGATACGAAAAAACCTGCAACGGGTAAGGCAATGACGCCACTTTCTGTAATTCAAGTTCGGGTAGAACAATGGCGGGAACTTGATCTTTGGCGAACATCAACACAACGGGGCGCTCCATCAAATGGAAACTTAAACCTGTGAGATGCGTCAGAGTGGGACCGGGGTTCAGAATTACAGCTTCCAAGCCAGAGCTTTGGAGTGAAGCGTTGAGTTTGTCGAAGCGGGATTGAGTCATGTGAGTCTCCTAGGTTTTTAGAATAGCCTTGCGAAGGTTGAGATCCTTCGGCTCCGCCTCAGGACAGGCTTTCGCAAGGCTAAGATTCATAGGCCTATTCCAAACGATGATTTCTCTTCACGAACAAGTATAAAATCCAATCGACCGCAACGGGAAAGAGTGTATCAAAGGTTGTGATGATTCGGAACCACCACGGGATGACCAGGCTGCGCCGCGGGCGTTTAGCAACCTCGACGATGCGCCGCGCCACATAGTTTGAACTCATGTGTATGCGGATGGATCGATTGATCCTTTCACGCGCTGCTGTCCTCTCCAGCTGTTTGCCGAATTCGGTGGACGCAGGGCCGGGATAAATCCCGGAGACCTTGATCCCAAACGGAGAGACTTCGCGGCGGAGCGCATCGGTGAAAGCACGTACACCATATTTGCTGGCTGAATACGTGGTAATGAGCGGCGCGGCGATCAACCCTGCCACTGAAGACATATTGATAATATGTCCTTCCCCGTGCTTGAGCATATCCGGGAGTACAGCGCGGGCTACAAGCATAGTTCCAACCAGGTTGACGCGGACCAGGGTCTCAATGTGTCGCTCAGGCTTGAGATTCTCGAACCAATCCACACTGCCAAAGCCGGCGTTGTTAAAAAGGATGTCGATCTTTCCAAACCGCTCGAGCACCGTCTTCACCATAACATCAATTTCATCAGGCTCATTAACGTCAACAGGAACAGCAACGGCTTCTCCACCTGCGTTCTGGATCTCTGCAACAATAGCTTGCAACCGTTCAATGCGTCGAGCGGCAAGCACTACCCGGCAGCCTTCCTTCGCGAACAGACGCGCAGCATCCGCACCAAATCCCGAGGATGCACCTGTGATCAGAACGACTTTTCCTTTCAGTGAGCCTGCCATGAGTACCGCCGCGTGATAGTATCATGAAAAACGCAAAGCGCTGTCCGCGTTTTGCGTTTTGATTTCATCACTCCGATGCAGTCTTTGCCCTAGTCGCTTTCGTCCTGTCCGTCTTCCTTTGGCTGACGCCTCGGTCTGGGAGGTTCGATCACTGCCTTTGAAGAAAGCGCGATCTGGATGACCTCATCCATGTGCTTGACGGGAATGATCTTCAGCTCAGACTTGGCCGTCTTCGGCAGGTCTATCAGATCCTTCATGTTCTTTTCGGGCAACAGGACCGTCTTCAGACCGGCGCGATGGGCAGCCAGCACCTTTTCGCGCACGCCACCGATCGGCAGGACGCGGCCGCGCAGGGTGATCTCGCCGGTCATGCCAACGTGCTTGAAGACCGGACGCCCCGTCAGCGCCGAGACGATGGCAGTCGCCATGGTGATTCCGGCCGAGGGTCCATCCTTCGGGATGCCGCCTTCCGGCATGTGGACGTGGATGTCCATGCGCTCGAACACATCCAGGTCTATGCCAAGGGAAGGCGCGCGGGACTTGATGTAGGTCAGCGCGGCTTGCCCGGACTCCTGCATCACCTCGCCCATCTGACCGGTCATCTGCAAGCCGCCCTTGCCCTCGAGGATCGCCACTTCCACGGGCATGATCTCGCCACCGTTCTCCGTCCACGCCAGGCTGGTGACCACACCCACTTCGTCGTTGCGCTCGGCTTCGGTTTGGAAGACCTGTTGCGGACCGAGGAATTTCTCGATCGACTCTGCTGTGACAATGGTAGGAAACTTCCTCCCCTCGGCTTTCATGCGCGCGATCTTGCGGCAGACACGCCCAATCTCGCGCTCCAGGTTACGGACGCCAGCTTCATAGGTATATTCTCGAATGATACGGCGGACCGCATCTGGCTCGAATGTGATGTTGAGTTCATCCACGCCGTTCTCATACATCTGGCGGGGAAGCAAATAACGATTGGCGATCTCGAGCTTTTCCTCCTCGATGTAGCCGGGGAACTCGATCACTTCCATGCGGTCCAGCAGGGCAGGCGGAATCGTACTCAGGGTATTCGCGGTGGTCACGAACATCACTTTCGAAAGGTCGAACGGAATCTCGAGGTAATGATCGCTGAAGGCATTGTTCTGCTCCGGGTCCAGCACCTCAAGCATTGCCGAGGCGGGGTCGCCGCGGAAATCGGAATAGAGCTTGTCGATCTCATCCAGCATGAACAACGGGTTGGCTGTACCGGCGCGTTTCATCGTCTGGATCATTCGCCCGGGCAGCGCACCAATATACGTGCGGCGATGACCGCGGATCTCCGCTTCGTCGCGAACACCACCCAGCGAGACGCGCACAAACTTGCGCCCAAGCGACTCGGCGATCGAACGCCCCAGCGAGGTCTTGCCCACACCAGGCGGACCCACAAAACACAGGATGGGCTGTCGCTCCTTCTTTGGCTTCAGAGAGCGCACGGCGATGTATTCAAGGATGCGTTCCTTGGCCTTCTTTAGTCCATAATGATCGCGATCCAAGACCTTTGCCGCGTTCCTGACATCCAGGTTATCGGGTGTCGTATGTACCCAGGGCAGCTCGACGATCCAGTCAATGTACGTGCGGATGATTCCCACTTCAGGCGCCATCGGAGGCATCTGGTTGAGGCGATCCAGTTCTTTGAGAGCGACCAGCTTCGGTTCATCCGGCAGGCTTGCTGCCTCCAGTTTTTTCTTCAGCTCATTCGCGTCGCGCGTAAAGATGTCACCTTCACCCAGCTCGTTCTGGATTTGACGCATCTGCTCGCGCAGATAATATTCACGCTGACTCTTATCCACCTCGCTCTGGACGCGCGAATGGATCTCATCCTCGAGTTCCAGTACATCCACCTCCTGGGCGAGGATCTTGTTCAGCGCCTGCAGGCGTCCGCGCGGGTCGGGCAGCATCAGCAGGCTCTGCTTGGCTTCCACATTCAGCGCCAGCGAGGTGGCGATCATGTCTGCCAGCCAGCCCGGCTCGGAGATGTTCAATGCAAAAAGATGCGCCTCTTCGGGGATGGAACGGTCGAGCTGCACGCAGCGTTCGAACAGATCCAGCACGGAGCGCATGAGCGCCTGTGTCTGGCGGTCAGCCGCCTGAGGCTCCATGACGACGCGGCACCGCACCATCAGATAGGGCGTCGTGCGGATGAAATCCACGATCTCGACGCGGCGGCGCCCCTGCACGAGCGCGGAATGCGAGCCATCGGGCATTTGCAGCAAGCGCCCCACGGCCATCTCCACGCCGATGGGCAGGAAGTCGTCGGGACCGGGATGATCAAGGTCCGGGTCATGCTGTGTGAGACCGATGACGGTCTGCTCTTTGTTCTGCGCTTCCTGCACGGCCAGCAGCGATCCCTCGCGCCCCACAAAGATCGGCGAAACCATGCGCGGGAACACGACCAGGTCGCGCAGCGGCAGGACCGCTGCTTCGATCATGCCCTCGTCGTCAGGCTCGCGGTTGGGGATGCGATATAACTCCTCTGTGCGCTGCGAGAGGGTCAGGTCAAAATTATCTTCTTCTTCGTTCCAGTCTTTTATGGGTGACATTTGTTATTCCAGCCAGGGCACAGCGCGAAACAAAACGGTGCAATCCTTTCCGGTTCTGCTGTGTCCTTACTTATTAAATTTGGTCGATGCGCTAAGCGGTTGATAAGACAATGCTACCATCTTTTTGAGAGAATTCCAGCCCACACCGACAAAGTTCTTACATTTCATACCGTCCGCTTGCGCCAGGCAGCGCTCACTTCCCCGGCAAACGCAACGCTCCCAGCTGATAAAACCACTTTTCGTTCACCCGCCAGTTCCAGGGCGCGTTCCAGCGCCTTTGAAACGGGAGTTACCCCTTCCACCGGGATGCCGGCTTTTTCCACCTGTTCAGCCATCCACTCGACTGAAGGGGCGCGGGGATGATCTGCGCGCGTTGCAACCACACGTTCCAACCGAGGTTTGAGCTCCTCGAGCATTCCTGAAATATCCTTGTCCTCCAAGGTACAAAAAATGAGGATCACCGGGATATCAGGGAAATATTCATCGAGGGTCTCCCGCAGCCGCCGAGCAGAATCCCGGTTGTGCGCCGAGTCAACGATCACCGGCGGCTCCCGGTTGAGGACCTCAAAGCGGGCATGCCATTTCACTCGTGCAAATCCCTGCTGGATAGCCTCATCGGAGATGATAAGTCCACTGGCTTTCAGCGCGGCATACGCGATCGCGGCGTTTTCGATTTGATGGGAGCCGAGGAGAGGCATCGTGAGATTGACAGATTGAGCCTGCGAGAGGTTCTGAAAGTGGAAAGAAGAAAGAGGGGAGAGACGGAAACTTTGACCATCCAATGAGGATGTAAGGCGTTCAAACATCACATCTCTTCCCACCAGTACAAACTGACAATCTTTCTCTTTGGCTACACGCTCCAAAACGTCGAGGGCCTCATCGAGTTGTGGAGCCGAAACAATGGGAACTCCTTGCTTGATAATCCCCGCCTTCTCCCCCGCGATCTCAGCCAATGTATTTCCCAGCACTGCCATATGATCATAGGACAACGAAGTGATGACGGACACCTTCGGTGTGACGATATTCGTCGCGTCCAAACGTCCACCCAGCCCGACTTCGATCACCGCAGCGTTGACATCATTTTTTGCAAAAGCCAGCCACCCAAGGGCGGTAGTGATCTCGAAGGTCGTCAGTTTTGGAACTTTGGCAACCGCGGGTTTAATCTCTTCCACCAGTTCAATAAGCTGCTCATGCAAAATCGGCTCGCCGTCAATTTGAATCCGTTCCACGTAATCCCACAAATGCGGAGACGTGTACAACCCTGTTTTGTATCCTGCTGCTTTCAGAGCCGATGCGCAAAGCGCCACAACAGACCCTTTGCCTTTTGTCCCTGCCACGTGAATGATGGGATATTTCTCCTGCGGGTTGCCCAGTTCATCCATCAACGCGAACATACGGTCTAGGTTGAACTCTGCCTTGGCAAGCTCGGAGATGTGTTTGAGACTATAATCGACGAAGGAGTAGAGGTAATCGAGGGCCTGGTTGTATTGTGTTTCAATATGAGTCATGCGAGGGATTGTAAGGCGTAATAGGTAATTCGTAAATTGTAAGAATGATGTATGGGAATTTCATCTCACGCTCATGTCTGCTGCCCCATGAAAAGGATGATCCTGAAAAAGGGGTGAAATTCCTTGTAAGAGATGATTCGTGCAGCGAAGAAGATGCAGCTGCACTGGCGAATAAGCTGCGTGAGGCAATGAGATAAAAACTAATGATGTAGTGACGACTTTAGTCGTCCAAATGTTATGAGCGACTGAAGTCGCCATTACAGGAAATATGATCGCCACTCTCACGATTCATCTCCATATTCCTGGCTGCGCTTCACTCAAGGAAAAGCGCGGCCGCATCAAGCCGCTCATGGCGCGCTTACACCGCGAGTTCAACGTCTCTGTAGCAGAGATGGGTTTGCAGGATAAGTGGCAAGAAGCTGTCATCACTTGCGCGATGGTGGGGAACGAACGCGGGCACCTTGAATCCGCGCTGCAAACTGTGGCAAAATGGGTGGAAGGAAACTGGACGAATGGAGATGTGTGGGATACCAAGATAGAGATTTACATGTAAGTATATAAACAGAACACTACAGCTGTTTATCAATATATTTGTTTCCCTGTATACTTGTCTACTGTTCACAAGGAGAAATCAATGGATCTAGGACTCAAAGACAAACGCGCCTTCATTGCCGGTTCCTCACGCGGGCTCGGGTTTGCCACCGCTCTTACCCTTGCACGCGAAGGCTGCAAGGTTGCCGTGAACAGCCGCGAGGCTGACAACGCCAACACCGCCGCGAAGAAAATAACCGATGAAACTGGCTCACAGGCATACGGTTTCGCGGGAGATGTAAGCGACGCTTCAGCGGCGGACAAGCTGATCCAGTCCGCAGTGGATGCCATGGGCGGGCTGGATATCCTGATTACAAATGCCGGTGGACCACCTGCCGGTTCCTTCGAGCTCTTTGACGAGGCGACCTGGCAGAAGGCAGTGGACCTGTCGTTTATGAGTCATGTACGCCTGATCCGCGCTGCGCTGCCCCATCTGCGTACATCCGAGTCAGCCAGCGTGCTGACGATCACATCCTACACGGTCAAGCAGCCGCTGCCGAACCTTGTCCTCTCCAACAGCATCCGTGCCGCCACAGTCGGGCTGACCAAATCTCTGGCGCTGGAACTTGGGAAGGAGAATATTCGTTTTAATTCCATCATGCCTGGCTGGACGCAGACCGAACGTGTGCAGGAACTGATGGCAATCCGCGCCAAGAACAACAATACCACTGTGGAGGAGGAAGCCTCCAAACAGACTGCCGAGATCCCGCTGGGACGCATGGGTCAGCCGCAGGAGTTTGCCAACGCGGCAGCGTTTCTGGTCTCTCCCGCTGCCTCTTTCATCCACGGCGTGATGCTGGCAGTAGACGGCGGAATCATCAAGGCGACACTTTGAGAAAACATCTTCTATTCCTGCTCCTAACTATCCTTCTTGCAGGTTGCACTGCACAGCCAATCACAACACCACAAACCACTGAAACCTCCCTGCCTTCAACGATGGATGAAGCACATGATGTATTGATCGATTTCTTCACTCTGCTTCACACAAAAAACTATACGGATGCAGTTCCACTTTTCGGCGGCGAATATGAACAGTTGCAGGTGTTCAACACTCAAATTGATCCAGCCGATCACGTGGCATTGTGGGCGTGGGCTTGTGATAACCGACTATTGCAATGCCTGGAAGTGCGCTCGACAGAACTGGCACATGCAGAAGGTGACACTTATGTATTTCAGGTAGAATTCAATAATCCGGATGGCAGCCTGTTTGTACTGGGTCCCTGCTGCGGGGCGAATGAAACCGAAATGCCTCCCGTTTCCCGGTTTGAATTTGCGGTCACGAAGAATGCCGAGGGCAACTTTGTGGTGATGAGCACACCGCCGTATGTACCCTAAAAGTTGCAGCCCTATGTCGTCGCACTACAAATCTCCTTATCACGAACAGTAAACGATACACATGAATAAATTGTCGTTCTTAGCGCGCACGTCGCTGCTCATCGCGTTTTTCTTTTTCATAGACAAGATCCTCGCCTTCGTGCGGATTGGGATCATTTCGCGCCAATATGCAGGCTCGGTGGAACTGCTCGACACTTTCAATGCCGCCAACAACCTGCCAGATGTGTTGTTCGCGCTGATCTCGGGCGGCGCGCTGGCAATGGCGTTCATCCCGTTGATGAGTGAATATCTCACGACGCGCGGACGAGCCGCTGCATGGGACCTGTTCTCGCGCGTGGCAAATATTGCGTTTCTTGTGACGGGCTCGATCGCAGTCCTCGTCGCCATCTTTGCGGAACCGATTGTGAACGCTGAGCTTGGAATCGCACCTGGTTTTGGGGAAGAACAGCGTCAACTGCTGGCGGACCTGATGCGGCTGAACCTCATCGGAACGATCATCTTTTCGATCAGCGGGCTGGTGATGGCGAGCCTGCAAGCCAACCAGCATTTCCTTTTTCCCGCGCTGGCGCCCAC
>JAICQC010000172.1 GCA_025938055.1 Anaerolineales bacterium
ATATTCTGAAGAGGTGAGTTTTCTGGTGGCTGCCGAGTTTGCCGCTCAGATTGCCCGCCTGCTCCTTGAAAAGAAATTCCCGTCAGATGTGGATGTTCTGAAGGTTGACGTGCCCTCGGACGCGACAGTGGATACGCCCTGGCAGCTGACCCGTATATCCAGGCAAAGATATTACCAGCCTGTTGCACCCGCCCGTGAAGCCTGGAGCGAGCGCGGTATCATCGGCTATCAGGAAGCCGGGCAATTTGACAAGGAAGCCGAAGATACGGATGTCTACATCCTGCGGAAGAAGCGCTGGGTTTCGGTTTCACCTCTCAGCCTGGACCTGACCTCCCGCGTGGATTTTGCTGAGCTCGACAAATTAATGCGCACATGAAGAAATGCGAAGGACACTGCCATGATAGGCAGTGTCCTTCGCATTTAATGAAAATGAACTCAATTGAAGTGGGGAGTGAATCTTGCGATTAATTTCTCTTTGGGCAGGAAACCTGTGATGCGCTCCTTGATCTCACCGTCTTTGAAGAAAAGCAGGGTGGGAATCCCCATGACACCAAATTGCATGACAAGGTTCGGGTTCTCATCCGCATCGATCTTTACGACCTTGACCTTCCCATCCCATTCGCCAGCCAGCTGGCTGACAATCGGATCGAGCATCTTACACGGCTGGCACCACACCGCGCTAAAATCCACCAGCACAGGCTGGGATGCGTCCAGCACTTCTGTTTTGAAAGTATCTTCCGTAATATGCAGCATTTCAGCCATTTGAGCCTCCATCCTGATAGATGTTGCTGGATGAGAACGTCTTACGTTGACGATGAATATTTCCCATGTTAGAATGCACTCCGCCTTATTTCCAACGGGCGCGTAGCTCAACGGCAGAGCAGTGGCCTTTTAAGCCATTGGTTCAGAGTTCGAATCTCTGCGCGCTCACAAAAAACCCCTGTTTTTCAGGGGTTTTTTTCAAGGAAGGATGAACTAACCGAATCTCAAGTATGCCTTACAGATTATTATAGGTATGCCAAAAGTATGCCTTAAGTATTAGCACACATCGAACAGACTGAACGAAAAATCCAGAATTGATAGGATTGAGCAACAGCTAGAAAAGCCGTTGGTTCTATAATAAAAGCGTCATGCCATGACTCAGTTTGATGGCATAGATTTCATTGCGGTACGAACATAGCGCCAGCGGAGAGACCCGAACTCTCAACTTCAATGCTTAGCAGGATTGTGCAACAGTCCAAACCAACAGCTTTTTGATCCAAAAAGCTGTTGGTTCGATAAAAAGAGCAGAGCGGAGTTACCAGCAGTATTTTCAAATGCCGTTATTCAGTGTTCTTCTGGTATCTCGTATGGTTTAAAAACCTCAACCGAAGAAACTAAGAATAAGTATAGGGGTTTTTCCACCATTTATGAGCAAAAAGTAAGCTTAGAATGCTGGAGATCTGGCGTGTTATTCTGAACGGAAGTATGTAGTTTCGCTGAACAGGCATTTTTCAGTACGAAGAAATGACTTGGATAGGGGTCAGGCATGAGAGCAGATCCTGAACGCGTTTAGAAATGGGGAATTGGTGTTTAGGTAAACTGGTTGGTCCATAGGAAATCCTCGATTAGATCGAAGTGTAGATGTTTTGCAAGCATGGACGAAACTCAATTCTCGTCCAGCCCGATGTATTCAAACCAGTCGAAATCCGCCATGTTTGCACTCGGTTGCCCATTGCTGCTGGCATACATCCCGATATAGGCTCCCACAAACCCGCCTGCGAAGGAGGTGCTCAGGATATGCCCATCGACACCTTCGGCAACAGGCTGCCACGCCTCTGGCTCGATAGCGATGTAGAAACTGTAGAGTTGTCCGTCAGCCTCCACTTTGAAGTAGAAGCGGTTGCCTTCAATGGGAAGTTCGGCTAGGACCTTATCCGTGCCGCTAGGAATCGGCAACAATCGTAAAATTGGTTCCGGGGTCGAACGTTTGATAAGACATACGGTAGTCGCTGCTCCCCCCATTATGACGAAGCGGAAATGGAACTCATTGTTCTGCAGGAGGACCAGCCCCGCGCATTCGTGGTCATGCTGAGGTTTGAACTCAAGCGCTGCCCGGGCGGTAAAGCGCATATGCTGCTGCCGCCGTCCAACAAAACTTGGATTCGCCAGATCCGTCAGGCGCTCAGGCCGCAGCCGCAAACGTAAATACCCCGGCCGCACACTGAGGCTCCAGAATTCATCGCGCGGTGTCCGCAGGAAGTTCCACTGCGGCGCCAAGGTCTGGGTTTCGAAGTGATCACAGACAGGCAAAGAGGACCAGCGATGTTCGGGCAAGTTCGGCGCCTGTCCCACAGACTCAACCCGCCCGCTGCTGGCGGCGACCACAGGCCAACCGTCCTCCCAACGCACCGGAACCAGAAAGGTCTCGCGGCCAAGGTTATAGAAGTATCCCCCGTAGGGTCTCATGGCCAATAGGACCATCCACCACTCGCCGAACTGGGTCTCCACGAGATCTGCATGCCCTGTGCCCACGATTGGGTAGTCCAGCCCCAGGTGGCGATGGGTCATGATTGGGTTACGGCAATTCCCTTCATAGGGTCCTGTAATCTTTGCACTGCGCGCAATCGTCACAGCATGATCATGCCACGTTCCGCCCTCGGCAATCATCAGATAATACATCCCCTCTAGTTTGTAAATATGTGGTGCCTCCGCGTGGACAGCTCCCTTGAGGGCACCATCCCAGAGAACATGCACGTCGCCGACAAGGCGCATGGACTGCAAATCCAATTCCTGCAGCCAAATCTCTCGATGTCTTTCATGTTGACTCCGAAGAGGTGTCCGGTTGCCAACATACCAGGCGCGACCATCGTCGTCAAAGAACAAGGAAGGATCGATGCCCGGGGCGTTTTCCAACCAGTACGGCTCTGACCACGGCCCAGCTGGATTGGTCGCCGTCACAATAAAGTTGCCTTTTTTTGACGTTCCACCCACCAGGGTATTGATCACGTAGAAAGTTCCCTTGTTATAACGAATGGTCGGCGCATACAACCCGCCCGAGGCGTACACGCCATCCAGGGGCAGCTGCGAGGGCCGATCCAGGACATGTCCCAGCTGGCGCCAGTGGACGAGATCACGGCTGTGGAAAATCGGCAGACCTGGAAAATATTCAAACGTGGAATTCACCAGGTAATAGTCCTCGCCCACCCGACAGATGGAGGGGTCAGGATAAAAGCCGGGCAAAATAGGGTTACGAAATGTTCCGGGCACGGGTTGCTCCTTTCGGTGGAACATAATGGCGATACGGTCGCTAACGTAGTATGCCGTCGCCAGGTCATAGATGATATAGAGGATGCTCACACCCAATTCATCCCTGAGCGTTTTGAACAAGCTGACAATCGACATGCGCAGGGAGGCATCGACCTTCGAAACCGGCTCATTGGCGATCAAGAGCGTTGGGTTGGTCAACAAAGCCCTGGCGATGGAAATCCGCTGTAACCGCCCTCCAGGGAACTCATTTGGATATTTCCCGGCAAATTCCTGATAGGTCAGACCCAACAAAAAAAACTTTTAAGAATGGCAAAGCGAGGTTCTGGGGCGTATAACCAGCACAGAGCCTCACTTCAGGCAAATAACAAATGATTCTGATAACCATCTGGCAGGCAATCAGGCAGTTCTAAAGGTGATGGCGGAAACCGAGAGTGGCGGAAGCTGGACACTCGCTTTTCCCTCGCTGATCTTAACCGTCTGCAAAGGCTGACTGCAGATGGCATTTGGATTCTCGTAGGTGTTGCGCGTATCTGGGCCTGGGCCACTGACAACTTCAGCGGAGATAACCGATTCGAGTTTTCCCCTGCCATGGTCGATCTCAATTTCGGCCGTTTCTCTGATATCACGATTGATCAGGAAAGCATGCAGGATGCCATCACCCAAAATAGCGCTGGTGTCGATGGCATTGACCCGCCCATAAGATGGGCTGTCGTAGGCCGGCCCGCTAACGGAGGGCAGGAGTGCAATCCCATCCCGCCGGGATGAGTACATGGCAAACGGGTAGAAGATCGTCTGTAGCAGCATGTCATCGCCGCGGGTGAGGATCGGAGCGATCACATTGACGATTTGGGCGATGTTGGCAATTTTGACAACGTCGGCATGTCGGATGAAGCTATTGAGAAAACCCGCCACAACGAGGGCGTCTTCCAGGTTGTAATGTTCTTCGAGCAAAGGCGGAGCGAACTTACCGCTGCCATTGGTATGCTCGGCAGATTGAGTTCTGTACCAAACGTTCCACTCGTCGAAACACAGATAGTGACGTTTTTTGCTTTTATTGCGCGCCTGCACAAACCGGCAGACGGCATCCATCTCTTCAATCTGCTGGTCGATCGAATTGGTCACTGCTAAATAGTCGGCGGTATTGCCCTTACGGTTGCCCACATAACGATGCAGGCTGACATAGTCGGCATAAGAACCAATATACTCCAGCACTGTGCGGTCCCATTCTATATAGGTTGGCAGCGAAATGGAGCAGGTGCCACATGCGACCGTTTCGATATTTGGGTCGGTATCTTTCATCAGCTTGGCTGCCTGTTGGGCGAGGACGGCATATTGGTCAGCCGGCACATGTCCCAACTGCCAGGGACCGTCCATCTCGTTGCCCAGGCCCCATAGCTTTACCTGATAAGGAGCTTTTGATCCGTTTTCAGCGCGCAGGTCGGCATATCGACTTCCCACCAGGCAGTTGCAATATTCAACCCAGTTGCGAGCCTCTTCGGGAGTGCCCGTCCCCAGATTGACGGTCACCATCGGCGTCCAGTCCATCATAGATGCCATTTTCATGAATTCATCGGTTCCGAACTGGTTGGGTTCAATGCTCTGCCAGGCCAGCTCACGCACGGTGGGCCGCTGTTTCTTTGGCCCGATCCCATCCATCCAGTGATAACCTGAAGCGAAGTTGCCGCCCGGGTAACGCATTGCAGTCATACTTAGCCTGCGTAACGCGCCCAAAGTGTCTCGGCGGAAGCCATTTTCATCAGCATGGGATGAATTCGGATCATATACACCTTCATATACAGCACGACCCATTTGCTCTAGGAAGCCGCCAAATATACGTGGGTCAACTTGTGCAATTGTATAGGCGGGGTCAAATAGAACACGTGTCTTTTCCATGATTCAATCTCCTATTGAAGGCCAATTGCAGCAAAACATAGTCTAGTCGGCTAGATACGACCAGATTGTTGACAGGGAAAATACCGAGTCCGGCCCAGCGACGGCCTGAACCCTTATAAAATGTGTGCTTTCTTCCTGCTAATGATTCCTACCAAGTACATGCACCTTGACAGTCGTAACTGCTGCTGCCGGTAAGACCAGGGTAAGCTGTGCAGCGTTAAATTGCACGTTGAAAGGTTGGGGGGTTATCTGAGTGGGGGCCGCAAACGTATTGTGAGAATGGATCTCACCGCAAAGGACCTGTCCTTCTGCTTCGCTAATCTCTGCTCCGCCTAGCAGATCCAGAGCGACTTCAGCGGCCTCGCTCGTGTGACTATTGGTAAGGGTAACAAAGATGGTATTGTCCTTGAGCGAGGCACTGCCAGCCACTGTTGGGACCGCGCCTTCCATCTTCTCGCCCACTTGCAATGCACTTTGCCAGGTAGTTTGCAATATGTTCGTCTTCTTAAAGTGGATCTCCGGTGTCTCGATGCGCACACGGAGCGACTTCGCGCTCTGGTGAGGAGCATACATTTCGTAAACATACCCGGTCGGGGTAATCAGCATCTGCTCGCCTTGAGTCAGGATCAAAGCCTGAAGCACGTTTATGGTCTGCGCTATATTGGACATGACGACCTTATCGGCATGCCGGTTGAAGATGTCCAGGGTGTTTGCAGCTACGATAGCGTCGCGGATTGTATTCTGTTGGTAGAGGAAGGCTGGATTGGTTCCATTTTCAACCGGATGCCAGGTGCCCCATTCATCGATGATAAGACCAATCTTGCGCCCCGGGTCCCAGGCATCCATGGCTGCGCGCTGTTGGATCACCAGCTCTTCCATCCTGAGACCCTTTTCCAGCAGACGGTACCATTCTTCTTCCGTGTATTCGGTCGCTGTACCTGCGGTACCGCAATAATAGTGTGCAGCAAAGCCGTCGATATTATTGAAGGCCCAATAATCCTTGAATAACTTGCGGAAGAAGCGGTCCGTCCACTCCACATCGTTGTTCGCGGGGCCACAGGCAATCAACGACAGTTTTTTGCCAAAACCGCGTAGAAAGGAAGCATACCGTCGGAATTCCGTGCAGTAATCTTCTGGCGAGAAGTTGCCCCCGCAGCCCCAATTCTCGTTTCCTACGCCCCAATAATTAATGTCCAGGGGTTCAGGGCTTCCATCCATGGCGCGCTGCTTAGCCCAGGAGGAGCCACTGGGGCTGGAATCGGGGAAGTTGCAATATTCAACCCAGTCTCGTAGCTCGCGCACTGTACCAGAGCCGACGTTACCGCAGAAATAGGGTTCTGCCCCGACCAACCGGCAGAAGTGGACGAATTCCTGGGTGCCTACCTGGTTGGTTTCGACTACTTCGCCCCAGTGAATGTTGATCCGGCGCGGGCGCTGGTCGCGCGGGCCAATTCCATCCTGCCAGTGATAATCATCGGCGAAGCAGCCGCCCGGCCAGCGGATGACTGGTGGTTTCAGCCGGCGCAGTGCTTCGATGATATCCGTGCGGAAGCCACCTATGTTGGGGATGGGCGAATCCTCGCCAACCCAGATGCCATCATAGATGCAGCGACCGAGGTGCTCGGCAAAATGACCGTAGATGTTGGGATTGATGGTGGCGATTGTATCAGCCGGATTCAGGGTGATGTGGGTCGTGTTCATTTTGGGTTACCTATTTCGAGCACGCAGCCAGGCGCGCAGTTATCCCAGACGTAGTAAGGAACAGCAGTAATTTCCACTTCCCTTTCAGTCGGGGGCTTCTTCCCGGTAGAGCTCGTCCTGCCAGCCGGTCTCGTCGATGGCGTATCCTTTGCCATAAATGACGGTCACACCGCCCAGCAGGTCAGTGCGATAAACCTTGGTGAAGGGTACGGGTTAAGCTGATACCGGGTGGAGGTCATGGTTGTATTCCTGCCGCGGCTGGCTCTGCATGTTCGGTGTACAGGTAACACTTCACAATCCGCCGCTCAACCTGCACATCTGGGGGATCCACCTTGCGACAAATCTCCATCACATGCGGGCAGCGGCCCGCGAACTTGCATCCTACCCGGCCATATTCTTTCACCTCCGTCGTTCCTAGCGAAATATGCTTGGCCCATGACTCCCGCTCTTGAGGCGCGGGCTCAGGCACCGATTCCTTGAGCAATTGCGTATAGGGATGGAGGGGCCGATCTAAAACATCCTCTACCGGGCCCGATTCGATGATAAATCCGCGCAGCATGATCCCGATGCGGTCACTGATATAGTAGGCCGTCGCCAGGTCGTGCGTGATGTAAATAACGCTGACCTTCTGTTCATCCCGAAGCTTGCGGAACAGGTTGACGATTTCCATGCGCAGCGAAGCATCGACCATCGAGACGGGCTCATCGGCAAGGATCAATTTAGGCTGGGAGATGAGAGCACGTGCTACCGAGACACGCTGGATCTGCCCGCCAGAAAGCTCATGAGGATACCGGTTGCTCACTTCGTCCAGTGACAATCCCACATTCCGGAGCGCTTCATCGACAACCCGGGCCGCAGTTTGACGGTCTGGCGCCATCCCGAAATTCAACGCGGTATCAAACAGGTAAGCGTCCACCCTGCGCAGGGGGCTGAAGGTTTCGAAGGGATTCTGGAAAACCGGTTGAACCCTCTTCATAAACTCTTTAAACTCGGATCGATTCCGGACCGTTGCCAGATCGCGCCCTTCAAATAATACCTTGCCCCGGGTCGGTTCAAGATCACGCAGGAGCAGGCGAGAGAGGGTGGTCTTTCCGCTGCCGCTTTCACCCGCCAGGGTAAAAATCTCCGGTCGATCCTCATCCAGCGAGAAGGAAACATCGTTGACGGCTACAAGGAGGGAGCCACCGACCAGTCCACCAATATGAAATTCGACGGTTACATGTTGAACGTCCAGCAATTTGTTGGTTGCGCTCATCAGGAGCTCCCCTGCACCAGGTGACAGGCCACACGATGTCCATCGTGAACAGAGACCAGCTCTGGCACTTCAGTTCGGCAGATATCCATGACATAAGGACAGCGTTCGTGGAAACGGCAGCCGCTCGGTGGGTTAGCCAGATTTGGGGGAGCGCCTCTTAAGCCAACCCTATTGGATCTTTCCCCAATTCTTGGCAGCGAATGAATAAGATGCTGTGTGTAAGGATGCAGCGGAGCATTGAAGATGATTTCGGTAGGTGCTTCCTCGGCAATACGTCCTGCATACATGATCATGACCCTATCTGCCACGTTGGCATGCACCGCCATGTCGTGGGTCACCAGTAGGACTGTATTGTTGGTCAGAGCTTGGATATCCTTGATCATCTGCAGCACTCCGCGCTGAACAACCACATCCAGCGCAGTGGTTGGCTCATCGGCAATAATCAGACGGGGATGGAACACAGTCGCCAGCGCGATAGCCACCCGCTGCCTCATTCCGCCAGAAAGCTGGTGTGGGTAGGAGGTGAGAACCTCGGTCGGGAGTCCCAGCCGGTTAACATGCTCTCGTACCTGTTCGAAAAATCTCTTCCTATCCGGGATGCCCTCATGCGTATCAACAATATCCTCGAAGGTTTTGATGATCTTCCGCACCGGGTTGAGGACGCTCATGGATCCCTGCATCACATAAGAGATTTCCTTCCAGCGCAAATTTCGCCGGAGATCTTCCTGGGAAATATGCAGCATGTCGACATCATGTGTCCCAAAATGATAGTTAACGCTTCCCGAATTTACTTTCAGTGGAGGTTTGGCATTGCCCGAGATCACCTTGATCAGAGTTGTTTTGCCACAGCTCGACTCGCCTGCCACGCCATAAATCTCATTCGGCTTGAGCTCAAAAGAAACTCCGTCGACGGCCCGTACGGTCCGTGAGATTCCATAAATCGCAGTCCGGTAATAAGCACGGAGGTCTTGTACGCTTAACAGTGCCACAGATTATCCTCCAATCAAGCGCAGACGAGTTCGTGGATCAATGTACTCATTGATACTTGCGAAGAACAGATAAAGACCTAGAAACAGAATGATAGCCACCAGAGCCGGTGCCGCGATCCACCACCAGACCCCCGCCACCAATGCCCCATGCTGATTGGCCCAGAAGAGTGCGGTTCCCAGGGACGGGATGGTCAGATCCGAAAGCCCCAGAACGCTCAACGTGACTTCCATTCCAATCGACCACAGCAAATTATTAATGGTGGTGGCAAACACGATCGGTA
>JAICQC010000354.1 GCA_025938055.1 Anaerolineales bacterium
ACCGATAACGTTATTTCCTCACGACACTCCTTTCCCAGGCGTATGGATTCCTGAACACTTGGGAATTCTTTGATGAAGTTTCCATGTCAACGCCCAATCTCTTCAAGACTGTGTCCCGGCGCAACTGGGGTGCCATAACGGTAGAAGGATTTTGCAAGTTGCCCGCCGAACCAGATGCTGCTATTCTCCAGATCGACTTCATTCGCCACGTCCCAGACGACGGTCTTCCATGCCGGGTCGAAGATCAGATACCCGGTATCGCCGAAGAGCTCGATGCGGTTGCCGCCAGGCTCGAAACAGTACAGGAAGTATGCCTGGGTCGTCCCATGCTTGGCAGGACCGCATTCGATGCGGATGTCGCGCTCGGCGAAGACGTCTGCAATATCGAGCAGGTGCTGCTGAGCGCCATACCAGTAGGCAACATGATGGAAACGCGCACGCGAACCTGTGGCGTCGCGCATCAGTGCCAGTTCATGGACCAGGGCGCTCACGCTCAGCCATGAGCCAACGACCGATCGATCCTCCCCGATCTTCTGCTCACGGATTTTGAAGCCCAGTGTGTTGACCATAAAATCGGTGTTCGCTACCACGTCGCTGACCATTAGATTGACATGATCAATGCGGCGGACTGGCACGCCGCGCAAGGGTCGTTTCGAGGGACGGTTGCGAAGCTTGCATGCCAGGTCCGGCGGCGCCTGGAAGTAATCCAGGTCCCACAGGACTTTCTGGCAATGACCATCAGGCGACGTGAATTTGTATGCGCGCCCGTGGGCATAATCGTCTTCTGTCCAGCCGTTTCCGAGCCCTGAGGCGTCAATCCGCAGCGCAAGGGCTTCCAGAGATTCTGCAGAGGCGGCGCGCCATGTCACTTCCTCCAACCCCGGCTGTTTTGATTCGGTAATCTTCAATGTGTATTGATAGAAATCCTCGTACGCGCGCATGTACACAGACTGCCCTTCCCGGTGGCTGATCTCCATGCCGAGCATCTCGTAAAAAAAAGTGACCGACTCCTCCGGCTTTGGAGAGTACAGCGCGACGCTGACCAGTTGAGCAATATCTGTGTTCATTCTGCGTCCTTATGTAAATTTCACGCGCAGTGAAGGTTGACCCGTCAATGAAAAGAGAAAGTCATCCCCGGCTCGCACAGGAACCATTTTTGTAATGCCGCCAGAGATGACGATGTCACCGGGCTCAAGAGAAACACCAAACTCGAGGAGCTTGTTCGCCAGCCAGGCAGTAGAGTTGGCAGGATGACCGAGCGCCGCGGAGCCTATGCCTTCCGCGGTAAGCTCACCATTGTGATGGATGGTCATCACGAGCGCGCCAAGGTCTGCCTCGCGCAGTTGCTTGTCCCAGGGTCCCAGCGTAAAGCCTCCGTAGGAGGCATTGTCGGCGATCGTGTCCACCAGTTTGATCTTCCAGTCGGCGATGCGGCTGGCGACGATCTCGATCCCCATGGCACAGGCTTCGGTCGCCTCCAGAACCTGTTCGGGCGTAATGCCCTGCTCGCGCAGGGGCTTGCCGATCAAGAAAGCCACCTCACCCTCGATGCGCGGCTGCAGGAAATCACCGGCAGGGATTGTCACATTTCCATTCTCAGCCGGGTAAAAACTGGACTGCCATAGAGTTCCATAGTCTGGCTCGCCAACCCCAAGCTGCTGCTGGATTGCCTTGCTGGTCAACCCGATCTTCCGCCCGACGATCTTTTCGCCGCGCTCCAGGCGCATGTTCGTCCAGCACTGCTGGATGGCATAGGCAGTCTGTACATCTGCGATGCCATCGGATTCGGTGATGGGCGGAATCGGCATATGTGTGCGCCAGGCGTTGTCGAGCCGGGCGGCAAGCATTTCGATGAAGGGTATTGATGTATTCATGGTCCTTATAAATGGGAGATGCTGATGACTATTTTCTACTTTCTAATCTCTCTTCTCTATACTCTGGTCTCTTCAAATTTGTCCACTGAAGAATTGCGCCAGAAGCTGGTTAAAACTGTTTGCTTTTTCGATCTGGATCCAGTGACTGCATTGTCCAAAGACATGCAATTGCGCATTGGGAAGGTGTTTCAACAAATACAGGCTGGTCTCCATGGGAACGATATGATCGTCACGCCCGTGAACCAGCAGCGCGGGATGCTCCATGCGCCGCAAGGACAATTCTGAAACCACCAGATCATCGATGGCGGTCTGGCGCGGCGCCGGGAACATCGCTTTGAACGATCGTTCCACGTCGGGGTTCATCGCCGCCTCGTGGCGCGTTTTCGCGATTGTGTCGAGTCGGTCGGCGATAAAAGTATCGTCATACACAAACCAGCGGATGAAGTTCTTGAAGGTCTGCACCGAGGGGTCATCGTAGAAACCCCACAGCCGGTCGAGCGCCGGCGTGATTCTATGCGGCGTGCCGATTGGGCCCATGTGGACAACACGTTGAAATCGCTCCGGCGCCTCCATCAGCAGATGCAGGGCAATGGCGCCGCCCATTGAGTTACCAACCAGGTGCGCTTTTTCGAGCTTGAGAGCATCGAGAAGTGACAGACACTGGTCCATCCACAGGCGCATCCAGGCACGCATACCGGAAGGTGAATCTTTCGGATGGTCGGTCGCGCCAAACCCAGCCAGGTCGGGCGCGATGCAATAGAGCTGCCCATCCAGTGCGGGCAGCGCGTACTGCCAGTTCGACCAAGCGGTTACGCCCGGGCCCGAGCCATGCAGGAAAAGGACTGCCTCCTTTGTATCATCTCCGCTGATATTGGTGTAGGTTTCAAATTCGCCGGTCTTGATTTTAGTATTCGAAACAGCCATTCGGGTTCATCCTTTTATGATTTCTGTTTTGCCAGGTCCAGCGTGACGTCCAGGATCCAGTCTTCCTGGCCCGCCATGGCTTTGCGTCGCCCCAGCTCCACCAGGATCTCGAGGGGATCGACATCATACTGTTTGCCGAGCCGTTTCGCGTGAAGCAGAAAGGTCGAATACACGCCCGCATAACCGATGGCAATCGAATCGCGGTCGGGGAAAGGCTGGAACGGCATAAAGGGAGCGACAACGAATTCTGCCGCATCCAGCAAACCGAACACATCCCACTCGTGTTCGTAACCCAATCTATCGAGCGTTGCTGCGATCAGTTCTGTGGCGGTATTGCCAGCCCCGGCCCCCAGGCCTCGCAGTGTACCATCCACCTGGTCCGCGTCTGCCTCCACTGCAGCCAGCGTATTCCCAACGCCCAGCCCAAGGTTGTTGTGGGCATGGAATCCCACCTGGATCTTGAGCGCTTCTTTCAATGCCCGGACGCGTGATGCTGCACCCTCGGGCAATAGCGCACCGGCTGAGTCGACCACGTACACACAGTCTGCACCGTAACTCTCCATTAACAGCGCCTGTTCGGCGAGGAATTCAGGTGGACGCATATGCGCCATCATCAGAAAGCCGACAGCTTCCAGTCCCATCTCTTTTGCCATGCCGAAATGCTGTTGGGAAATATCGGCTTCGGTGCATTGAGTAGCAATCCGCACGACCTGAATGCCGCGCGCAACGGCATCCTTTAACTCCTTACGCGTGCCAATGCCGGGCAGGAGGAGTGCGGCGATCCTGGCATGGGTCACAGCATTGCGCGCCTCTTCGATCAAATCCATCTCATTGGTTTTCGAGAAACCATATTGGATGGACGAGCCTGCCAGCCCATCGCCATGAGTGACTTCGAGGACCGGCACACCAGCTTTATCGAGCGCCTGCGCAACCTTGCGCACCTGCTCGCGTGTGAACTGATGTTTCATGGCATGAGAGCCATCTCGAAGGGTTGTGTCGGTCAGTCGTGGAGCCTTCATCTTTTAGCTGTCCATTTCCAGAATCTTACGGGCAAACACCTCGCCCACCTGTCGCGCCGAGGCCGTCATAATGTCGAGGTTTCCGGCATAGGGAGGCAGAAAATCGCCGGCGCCGGTCACCTCCAGCAGCATCGCGATCAACGTCCTCTTTCCTTCCGGGGTGTCGTGCACCTCAAACACCGGTTCGTTCTTCAGACGATACCCTGGGACATACGTCTGCACCGCCTTGACCATTGCTTCCACCGATTCGACGATCGCCTGGCGATCCACATCCTCCGGGCCCAACAGCACATAGATGGTATTGCGCATCAAAATGGGCGGGTCCGCCGGGTTAAGGATGATGATAGCTTTACCCTGCTGCGCACCGCCGATCACTTCAATGCCGCGCGCGGTGGTAAATGTAAATTCATCGATGTTCTGCCGCGTGCCGGGTCCGGCAGAGAGACTGGCAACTGTGCTGACCATCTCGGCATAGGGCACCGGTATGACGCGCGAAACCGCATGCACCAGCGGGATGGTTGCCTGCCCACCGCACGTGATCAGGTTGACGTTTGCCTCATCCATGTGCGCGCCCAGGTTCACCGGGGGAATTACGTACGGTCCGCGCGCCGCGGGTGTCAGGTCGATGGCAATACGCCCGGCTTCGCGCAGCATCTTCGCATGGCGAATGTGCGCCGCAGCGCTGGTGGCATCGAACACAATGCGGATCTCCGGGTCATCCAGGATGGGCTGGATGCCATCATGGCTGGCGTTGACACCCAGCGAGCGGGCGCGCGCCAACCCCTCAGACTGGGGCTCGATGCCAGTCAGCAGGGCGAGTTCCATATGACCGGGCTCGCGCAGGATCTTGAACATTAGATCACTGCCAATGTTGCCCGAGCCAAGAATGGCAACTTTGACCCTGCGATCGTTAACGGTATTCATCGCTTCGACACCTTCTGCGGCAAACCGTAATATCCCAGGCGAGCCGAGATGGATCTCCCGGCGCGCATCACGGCGTCACGATATTCGAGTTGCGAACGCCGGAATCGATACGCCGGAATAGACAGACTGATCGCCGCAATTACCTTGCCCGCATGGTTATAGATGGGGGCGCTGACACAGCACAGTTCAGGCAGAATTTCCTCGATATCATAGGCATATTCCTGTTTGCGGATCTTGGCGAGTGCCTGGTGTAGTTCTGCCTCATCGGTGATGGTATTGGGGGTAAAGCGCGGCAAGCCAGCCGTCTGGA
>JAICQC010000407.1 GCA_025938055.1 Anaerolineales bacterium
AAAATGAAATTTTGCCTCTTGCCGAATCTCAAGCCTCCTCATACGGAAGTGCCCTCACAGTTCCCATTCAGATCGCCGGAGCCAATGTGGGTGAAATACAACTGGGCGATGATTCAGAACGAAACTGGACGTCGACAGAGAAGGAGATCGTCCAGTCTGCTGCGTTGCGCGTCGGTCAACACATTGAAAACCTGCGGCTGCTGGCACAAGCAGAAGAGTATCGTTCCGAAGCAGAGCAGGCCGCGCGTCGGTTAACACGTGAGGGTTGGGTGTCCTTCCTTAGGACCCGCAAGGAATTGGAAAGCGGATACGTTTATGACCTGAATCAGGTCCGATCATTGTCAGAAAATCATAATGGCAATTATCCCGTACTTGCGCAGCCAATCGTTGTTCATGATGAGACGATGGGAGAGCTGGCTGTGGAAACAGAATCTGAAACCAGCCAGGAAGCCGCAGAAATTGTAGCCGCCGTGGCAGCACAGTTAAGTGATCACATCGAAAACCTGAGGCTGCTTGAGCAAACACAACAGCGCTCCCTGGAACTCGAAGAGACACAGACCTTCCTTGACTCGGTCGTCGAGAGCATGCCGAACATGCTCTTCGTGAAGGATGCAGAAGAATTGCGCTTTGTACGATGGAACAAGGCAGCAGAAGAAATCGTTGGCTTCCCTCAGGAAGACATGATTGGTAAAAATGATTATGACTTTTTTCCGAAAGAGGAAGCAGATTTCTTCACCTCTAAGGACCGCCAAGTATTGACCGATGGAAAAACGCTCGATATCCCGGAAGAGACGCTTGCCACACCTCATCGGGGCATGCGCATTATGCATACCCGCAAGGCTCCCATTTACGGTCGGGATGGCAAGCCGAAATATTTGCTTGGCGTTGCCGAGGATGTCACCGAGCAGAAACAAGCCACGGAAGCGCTTGCACGCCGTGCAACAGAACTGGCAACCGTGGCACAAGTCAGTACCACGGCCTCTACGGTGCTCGACCCCGATAAACTTCTACAAGCTGTGACCGATCTCGCCAAGGAGCGTTTCGATCTGTATCATGCACATATCTACCTGGCGGACGAATCGTGGAATACACTGCTTCTCGCGGCGGGTGCTGGCGAAGTTGGACGACAAATGGTGTCCGACGGTTGGAACATCCCCATTGATCACGAGCAGTCTATTGTGGCAAGCGCGGCCCGCAACAGGCAATCTGTGATTGCCAATGATGTCGTTCGCGATGCAAACTCTTCCTTTCTTTCAAATCGGCTCCTGCCCGATACCCGGTCCGAAATGGCGGTTCCAATGATCGTCGGTGATAAGGTATTGGGTGTATTTGATGTTCAGTCAGATACAGTCAACTATTTTTCGGCAGAAGATGCTAACATTTTCACAACGCTAGCCACACAAACCGCCATCGCCCTGCAGAATGCTCGCCTTTATGCGGAACAAGCAGCAACCCTCACACAGCTGCGCGAACTCGACCGGCTTAAATCATCTTTTCTTGCCAACATGTCTCATGAGTTGCGCACCCCTTTGAACTCCATCCTTGGCTTTACAGATGTGATCATGGAAGGGCTGGATGGTCCGCTTACCGATCACATGGATAATGATCTGCGCCTCATTCAGAAAAACGGACAACACTTACTGCACTTAATCAATGATGTGCTGGATATGGCAAAGATCGATGCCGGGCGCATGAACCTCACCCCTGAAACCTTCAAAGCCTTGGAAGTGATGGAGGAAGTGACCAGTATTACCTCCACCCTGGCAACGGAGAAGAATCTCTCGGTCACTATTGAGGAAGATTCAGACGCAGAGATTCAAATTTACGCAGACCGGACACGCCTGCGCCAGGTCATGATTAATCTTGTTAATAACGCCATCAAATTCACAGAAGCTGGTAATATTTCCCTGAAGGTCGTTCCCTTGCAAGGTGCACGAATCTTGATCAGTGTAAAAGACACCGGTATTGGTATTGCACCAGACCAACTGGCAGCGGTCTTCCAGGAATTCACACAGGTGGACGTTTCCACTACGCGTAAGGCTGGCGGTACTGGTTTGGGCTTGCCCATCAGCCGCCGTCTCGTTGAAATGCACGGCGGCCGCCTTTGGGTTGAGAGCACCGGGAATCCTGGCGAGGGATCAACCTTCTTTGTCGAACTGCCCCTCGAAGCCCGGATCACCGAAGTTGTTGAAAAGCAGGCATCGTAAATGGCAACCCCAAAATGCCTTGAATGTAATCTTTGTGGCAATCAGCAGCCGTATGAACCCTTCGTACCTGCGATTTGCAAAAAGTGCAATTCGCAATGGTTGGAAGCGCGCTACGACTACGACGCATTCAAACGCGAGATGCTGCGCGGGCTCCCAAATCGTCCTTCGAATATGTGGCGCTATCAGGATGTACTGCCGCTGAGCGCGCCAGCCTCCCTGGACCTTTACCCCGCGGGAGGCACCCCGCTCTGGCTTTCGCAGCGCTTTGCCCCCCCGCTCGGGCTTGATTCCGTCTACATCAAGGATGAACGCTACGGACCGACCAGCTCCTTCAAGGATCGCCAGGCGGCGGGCGCAGTCGCAGCGATGCTGGAAAATGGCATCCGGGAGGCTGTCATCGCATCCACAGGGAATGCTGCCGTCGCGTACGCTGCTGCCTGTGCCCGGGCGGGCATCAAACTCTGGGTCTTTATGACCAGCCTCGTGCCGCAGGAAAAGCTGCGGGAGGCCGCCCTCTTTGGTGCCGAGGTGATTCGAGTCAGCGGTAACTATGACCAGACAAAGCAGATCGCGTCCCAATTCGCGCAGCGTCGTCATCTCCTGTTCGATCGAGGCGCCACATCCATCCCGGCACGCGAATCCATGAAGACGATTGCCTATGAAATCGTTGAGCAGCTTGGCTGGCAAGCCCCTGATTGGTACGTCCAGGCTGTAAGTGGAGGGCTGGGTCCTCTGGGAGTCTATCAGGGCTTCAAGGAACTGCTGAGTATGGGACTGATCGATAAAATCCCGAAACTGGCAATCGTTCAGACGGAAGGCTGTGCCCCGATGGTCAATGCCTTTAAAGCTGGCAGGGATGTAGCGGAGGGCGTGGTCCCAGAGACAAGCATCATCATCCTGTCAACGGGTGATCCCGGCATGGCATACACCTATCTATGGCAGATTACACAGAAACACGGCGGCGTGATGGAATCTGTAAGCGATGCCGAGGCGTTTTCCGCGATGCGCGCTCTCGCGAAAAGCGAGGGCATGGCTGTCGAGCCGGCAACCGCCGTTGCCTTCGCGGGACTCGAAAAACTGATTCGCAATGGCACCCTACGATCTGATGAGATGGTGGTTGTCAACTGCACCGGGCATACGTTCCCGGTCGAAAAACATGTGCTCGGCGATCAATGGGCAGTGGACGTCCATCTCAGCCAGGATCAATCTCCCGCCCCCCACGAGGGCTTACAAGCAGCGCTGAAAAATCTGGATGAAAAGACCACTTCGGTACTGTTGGTCGATGATAATGCCGATGATGCTCTGTTGATCCGACGCCTGCTAGAGGGACGCAAAGCGTACCGTGTGTACCACGCCAAGGATGGCTGGGAGGGTCTGGCGCAGGCGCGGCAAAAATTGCCGGATCTGATCGTCACCGATCTCACCATGCCGGGCATGGATGGGTTCGGCCTGGTGGAAGAATTGAAGCTAGACCCGCGAACCAGGGATATTCCCGTTGTCGTTGTCAGCGCGAAGGATATTACGCCTGATGAACGAAAGCGGCTGAACGGCCATATTGAAGCCGTTTATCAAAAAGGATCTCTGCCCCCGCGCAAGTTCGTTGCGGAGGTGGTGCAAGTGATCGAAGAGAAAGGTATAGAATAAGGAGGATACCATGGGCAAGAATATTCTCTATGTGGAAGATAATCCCGATAACATGATGCTCGTCCAGCGGGCGTTGGAGTCGCGAGGCTATCATCTTTTGAAAGCCGTCAACGGCTTGAGCGGCGTGGAGATGGCCGAGCGCGAAGATGTAGATTTGATCCTGCTGGATATCAACCTACCCGATATTGATGGGTACGAAGTGGCGCGGCGCATAAGAAGCAGCTCAAAATCTACCTTGCTTCACACGCCGATCATCGCCATCACAGCCAACGCACTTAAGGGCGATGCTGAGAAGGCGCTGGAAGCCGGTTGTGATGTGTACATGTCAAAACCCATCAACATCCGTGAGCTGTGGGCGCGTGTGGAAGCATTTGTTCCGATGCCCTGAG
>JAICQC010000555.1 GCA_025938055.1 Anaerolineales bacterium
AGGACAAGCGGCGTGATGACCTGAAGGAAACGCTTGACATTCAGATCAGCGATTCGGCAGGGATTCGCAACTATGAGATGTATTCAGGCGGAGAGGCATTTCGCGTCAACTTCGCGATCCGGCTGGCGCTTTCCAAGATCCTTGCCCAGCGCAAGGGCGCGCGCCTGCAAACGCTGGTTGTTGATGAAGGCTTCGGCTCACAGGATACCCAGGGACGGCAACGATTGATCGAAGCCATCAACCTGGTCAAACATGATTTCGCCAAGATCCTTGTCATCACGCATCTCGACGAGCTCAAGGATGCCTTCCCTACACGTATCGAAGTGCAAAAAACTGAACGCGGCTCTACCCTGCAGGTCATCTGACTCTCGCGCTGACAACGTGCCCTTTGGGTAGCGGAGTGCGCTTTATAGATACAAGTTATCTCAAAAACATCCCGCCCCGTCACACCTGCACTGCAACACGCCCTTCGGGCAGGCAGTGCGGCGCAAGTGTTGCGAGCGGAGCGAAGCAACACCTGTATGAATTGCCAAGCAATTCACGTACGGTGCCAGAGTCTCATAAGAAATTCCCTGTGAAAATGGCATGAGACGCTGCGCGGCTTCGTCGGGAAGAACGCCCTCCTCGCAATGACAGATCGTTTAAGTAAGATTTCATGTTTTATTTCTATATCTCCACCGTGCTCTTTATTGGCGGGATTTTCATTGTTTACTGGCTCCATAACCAATACCACCTTGATATTGTCGTTGAGCCGACAACTCCCCCAACGGACGCGCCGCTCATCTCGGTCTGTATTCCCGCTCGAAACGAGGAACGAAATATCCGCGTCTGTGTAGAATCCATTCTCGCGCAGGATTATCCGAACTTTGAGGTCATTGTGTTGGAAGATCGCTCCACAGACGCGACTCCTGAGATCCTCTCAAACCTTGCGAAGGTTTCAAACCTTTGCAAAGTTCTCTTCACGGTTATTCCCGGCTCCGACCTGCCCCGTGGTTGGGCAGGCAAGCCTCATGCTCTGTTCCAGGCTTCCGCCGCGGCGCGGGGCGAGTGGCTCTGTTTCGTGGATGCGGATACGTTTCTCTCACCGGCGACCCTCTCATCCTGCTATGCAAAAGCCCTCGAAACCAAAGCGGACATGTTCTCGATCATGACCTTCCAGATCCTGGGCTCCTTCTGGGAAAAGGTTGTGATGCCCATCGTGATGACTGCACTCTCGGTCGGATTCTCTCCGCGCAAGGTCAATGACCCCAATACAAAAGATGCGATTGCCAATGGTCAATTCATACTCATCAAGCGTTCAGTCTATGACGCGATCGGTGGACATGAAAGCGTCAAAAACCAGATCGTCGAAGATAAAGCCATTGCGGAGCGGGTCAAATGGAATGGTTACCGGCTGGTCGTCAGCAATGGATATGCAGTAGCGCGGACGCGCATGTACACTTCGCTGCCTGAGATGTGGGAAGGCTGGACCAAGAACATCTATCTCGGTCTCAGTGATCGCCCCTCCTTGTTGCTGCTGGGAGTGTTCGGCGCCTTCATTTTGCTGGTTGCCGCGCTGGTCCTGCCGCTCTGGCCCCTGCTGGGAGTATTCTGGCACATGAACGGTGGAGGCGGGATGGCCCTGGGCGTGGTTGCCCAATCGATCATGCTCTGGGCGATTGTGATCTACGTAAGAGCGCGTATTGCGGTGGGCATGGGCATATCCCTCTGGTACGCCTTTACGCTTCCCCTGGGTGCGGCAGTGTTTGCCGCGATGATGTTTGTATCCACGTGGAGGATCGCTTCTGGCAAAGGTGTCCCCTGGAAAGGGCGCATGTATCAAACGAAGTAATACAGGGGCAACGACACCATGGAGAAGGCGAAAGTGAAAACGCCGCCACGCAGGCAGCGTCTTTTTGTTGGTGTTATAGTTAAACAACTACACGTAAGAAGGAAACAGAGAAAGTGAAACGAATCTGGATATTTGGTTTGGCGATCGTGTTACTGCTCAGTGCCTGTGGCGCTGAACGAGGGATCGAAGTCCATGAAGTATGGATGCGGCCGGTCGCGCAGGGCGAAAATGGTGCAGTGTATTTTGTCATCCACAATCATTCATCAACGACAGATGAAATCGTGGGGGTGACAGCGGAGATTGCCAGAGCTGCCGAAATTCATGAAAGCCGAATGAATGGGGATGTGATGGAAATGCACAGACTGGAATCGGTTCCTCTGGAGGCATCTGCAGAGGTCGAGTTTGCCCCCGGCGGACTGCACATCATGCTGGTCGATGTGAGGGAGGACCTGCGGCTCGGCGATGAAATCGAGATTACTCTGCACTTTGACTCTTTTGAGGATATAAGTGTGCTGGTGCCCGTGCAGGATGCGCCTGCACCCCATGAGGATCATTCCTCGAATAGCCACTAGCCGGGAACTTTTTTTCCGGGGGTTCGTCAATTGCGGGAAAAGGAGAAAGAATGAAAAAACTATTTTTACTCATGATGACACTCATCCTGGCAGCCTGCTCTGCGGCAAACGCGGCAGGGAATCAGTCGGAGATCGAGCAAAACAAGGAAAAATGGCAAAACGCCAA
>JAICQC010000161.1 GCA_025938055.1 Anaerolineales bacterium
AAGGTCTTCCTCCGCCTCTTCGGTATTTCCCAGTTCCACGTTCGAGAGGAAGCGGTACAGATACGGCTCACGCTGGTTCCGGTTCAGTGCGATGGCGTTGGTCATGTTCTCGATTGTCTCTTCGTATTCCTGGTTGTCGAAATGCATTCTGCCCAGCAATACATATGCCGCGGTATCGTCCCGGCTATACTGGAGATAAACGTTCAGCGCCTCGACAGCTTCCTCTTCATTCCCTGCTTCCGCGTGGATCTGCCCGAGCAACAGGTACGTGGGCAGGTGAGTGATATCCAGTTCATTGGCTCGTTCGGCGGCGCCGAGCGAAAGCTCCAGCTCTCCTTCCTGAAGGCGCGCCTGCGCAAGATGGAAAAAGACCAGCGGCGAGTCCGGCAAACGGCGGTCTGCTTCGCCAAGGTCGGCGAGAGCGCCCTGAATATCATCCTCTCGCAGCTTCACCATGGCGCGTTCCAAATATGCCTCGCCAAAGTTCGGGTCAAGCCGGATCGCATCGTCTAAAAAGGATATAACGTTTGAATTTGGGTCTTCGAGCAGCCTGGCACGCGCCAGACCAACATATGCCGCGCCGAACTCGGGGTTCAACCCGATCGCAGATTGATACGCCGTGATGGCTCCATTGAAGTCTCCTTTGAAGCGGGAGGCTTCACCAATGTAGTAATAGGCATCGGCAGCCTGCGGCTCCACGCGCAGGATCTCCTGCATGCCGCGGATGACCTCATCCCAGTCGCCTCTGCGATAGGCGGCTTCCACGACGCGATACATATCGCGGGTTTCGGGCGGGCGCGGCGTATTGACGTATAAAGGCGTTGCTGTATGAGGAACCGGCAGCAGGTCAGAAAGCAGCGAGGGTGTGCCACTCGTGCCAGGCCGACTCGTGGCGTTGACGAAGGTGGGGGTCAGTGTAAACGTGGGAGAGGGTCCCGGGGTGGAAGTGGGCGGCCTCGCATTCTGGTTGGCGCGCACCTGCAAAAGCCCGAAGATCAGAGCGCCGATCAGCACAACACCCAGGGCAGCCAGACCGCCCAGGCGAGCCACCGGACTGGCTTTTACGGCTTCCCAGCCCTTTGGCTTGGGCTTTTCGTGGGCGAGCAGTAATTTTTCCTCCCAGACCCTTGGCCTGTTGACCGGGAAAGGCTGAATGGATTCATCTGCAGGCAGCGCGCCGTGCAGGATCAAGCCGCGTTTGGCGGCGGCATTTTGAGGGTCCAGTTTGAACGCCGTTTGCAGGCAGTAGATACGCTCTTTGGTAGTATCCACCGTGGCGCTCATCCACACCCAGTATGCCGCGTTGTTCTGATCTGTCTTGAGCAAACCCGTCAGCAATTCACGGGCACGACTCTTATCCCCCGCGCGCAGAGCCTCTACTGCTTCCTGGAAAACTACATCGGCATCAGCCATACGCCGATTTTACCCTACTCGGGAATTACACCCTCGTGAAATTTCTCTGCCTGGTAGGTCAGCACATCGAAACGATTCCATCGCCACGCATCGGGTTCCAGTGCTATCTTGTAACAAAGATTGTTCAGGAATTCGGCGGGATCAGGAATCTTTTCCCAGACCTGTGGCAGGAACGTACCCCGCAGGTTCGAATCGACATGCAGGATGACTCCGTCCACGTGCGGGCGGAGTTTGGACAAGAGGTCATTTGCATCTGTGTACTGCAACGGAGCCGGGCGCGTCAAGCGCGAGACTTCGATCTGAATTCCGTTTAACTCATCTTCCTTCACTGCCGGAAAACGCGGGTCACGAAGCGCCGCGGCAATGGCATGCTCGCGCACATCCTCCGCAAGCGGCTGGCACGCGTCGAGCGCGCCGATGCAGCCGCGCAGCTGCTCGCGGATCGTCAGGGTGACGAACGATGAGCCTTCCTCGCGCAACTGTACTGACAGCGCGGCTAGATCCAAGGGAAGTAATTCCTCACCACGTACACCGCGCTCCATTGCCTCACGCGCCAAGCGGAGCAAAATGTTTTGTTCCTCGAGGGTTAGTTTTTCCTGCATATCTCTGCCCCTTTCGACATTCTTCGCAACCGCTATTTCGTCAGCTTCCAAAACTCACGGTTGTGATACACCAGCGGCTCGCCGTCTCCTTCGCCGCGCGCGTCCAGAACTTCAGCAATAAAGAGGGTGTTCTCACCGACAGGCATCGAGCTCATCACCTGGCAGTCGAAATAAGCCATTCCTTCTTTGAATACGGGTGCATCCAGAGAAATGGTTTCGGTTTGCACGCCGGCAAAACGATCGACGATATTTGGTATCTTTCCGGCAAAGCGGTCGGAAAGATCTTTTTGCGCCGCCGTGAGAATTGTCACAGAAAACATGCCTGATTTTACGACCAGATCATGCGTATGGGTTAAACGTTTCAACGTTACAGAGATCAGCGGCGGCTCCAGCGAAATGGAAGTAAATGAATTCACAGTCATACCATATTGCCGGTCTTCATAGATGGAAGTCACAATCGCTACACCTGTTGTCCAGGCGCGCATGGCGCGGCGAAGTTTTTCAGAATCAAGTGCCATAAGATAAATTCTCCAGTGAAAATTCATCATAACGAGGAGACATACCTGCGTCAAGTCAAAAATCACAGCATCATGCTCTCTATCGCAGCAGATAAAATGGATAAAACCCTGGTTTCCCCTTGCAAGTTTGTGCCTTAAAAGGTACCATTTGGATATACGATATGGAAACTGCCCCTCCACGTCCCCGGCGCGGCGCGCGTCCCTTCCGCGGCATCCAGATGGTTCTCGGTGTTGCCATTCTGCTGGCGACCCTATTTACGGCGCTGCCTTCGCGTGGACTGGTGGTGGATAATTTCTATGAACAATTAAGTATCATCCTCACACCGCGCACAAGCCAGGCTGAGGAAGTGCCGTTTGCGCCGCAGGCACAGTTACGGATCGGCATTGTGGCAGGACATTCAGGCAACGACTCCGGCGCGGTCTGCCTGGACGGGAACGGCACCGTTACGCTCACGGAAGCCGATGTCAATCTCAAGATCGCTGCCATGGTCCAGGAGCAGTTGACCCAGGCGGGTTATGATGTGGACCTCCTGCGTGAATACGATACACGGTTGAACGGCTATCGCGCCCTCGCCATTGTTTCCATCCATAACGATTCCTGCGAATATATCAACGATGAAGCTACCGGCTTCAAGGTTGCCGCGGCGCTCAACACGAACGACCTCAACCGCGCCAATCGTCTCACCGCCTGCCTGGTAGACCGCTATCAGAATGTCACGTCCATGAACTTCCACGCAGGAAGCATCACACCGGACATGCGTGAGTATCATTCCTTCCGCGAGATCGACCCAAGCACGGTTGCCGCGATCATCGAAACCGGGTTTCTCAACCTCGACCGTGAGATCCTGACGAAACGCACGGACCTGATCGCGCGCGGCGTCGTGGAAGGTATTTTGTGTTTTGCCAATAACGAAAACATTGAGCCAACGCCTATTTCCAATATGACTCCATGAACACCCGGCGGATTCGCATCCTTCCGTTCCTCTTGTTGACTCCGTTATTCATCGCCATTGGGCTTGTTCTGTTCTTTTTCGCCACCTCCCCCGCCAGCGCATCCATTCCCATATTGGGCCCCACGCCCTCGCCAACCCAGGAAAACCTGTGGGCATTTGCCGATGTCCCCAAGCCAACCTACACCGCCGTGCCGACCCTTGTCCCCACGGATACACCCGTCCCCACCGCGACGGAAGCGCCAGCTTCCATGGTCATGGAGATCGTCGGAGAATCTGCGGGTCCAGTAGGTGAGGCTGTGCCATCCTACGGCGGGTCCAAGTACATCCTGGTGGATATTTCCGAACAACATATGTATGTGTATGAAGGGGATACACTCGTGTATAGTTTTGTCGCCTCCACCGGCATCAACAACGCCACCCGCGTCGGCACGTTTGCCGTGCAAAGCAAGTTCCCCAATGCCTACGGTTCCACCTGGAATATCTGGATGCCAAGCTGGCTGGGGATCTACTGGGCTGGCGGGTTGGAAAATGGGATCCATGCCCTGCCCATTCTGCCGGGCGGCGGGATCCTCTGGGAGGGTTATCTGGGCAGACCTGTTTCGTATGGTTGTGTAGTGCTTGGCACGTATGAGGCACAAATTTTATATGACTGGGCAGAGATCGGCACACCGGTAGAAATTCAATGGTAGGCTCGCCTGCCATCGAACATATTTTATCCATCGATTTATTCTTATCTTCGTCAAGGTGACCTTATGAACAACTCATTCATCGAAGCCCATGAACTCGTTGTAAAAGCTCGCGAGGCGCTGCGCCGCGGGGACAAGACGTCTGCGCGGCAATTGGGAGAACGCGCCGCGCTCCTCGCCCCGGACCTGGAGGATACATGGCTGATCCTGGCTGCCTCCGATCCCAATCCGCAGGACGCATTGGCATATGCCCAAAAAGCACGGGAACTGAACCCTCACAGCGGACGGGCACAGCGAGCCGTGGAATGGGCTGCGCGCCGGCAGCAACAGGCTGCTCCTGGTTCCCTGGACGCGACGCAAGCCGCAACCGTCGCGACTCCTCCAGAGAAGCACGCCTATCAGACCGCGGTTGCGATGCCTGTGTTAAAGACCCACGGAAGGAACTGGCTGTTGCCCGCGTTGCTGGCTGGCGCCGGTTGCATGATGCTTGGTTTCATCGCGTTCTTCGTGTTGACGAGTCCTGCGGTGGCATCACTTGTGAACAGCATCAGCGCCCCCAAGCAGGAAGTCCTTTGGGCGCCTGTGGATATCGCCAAGCCAGGCGGCGCTCCTTCGGATGTGAACGCCTCCAGCGCCCAGGATGAAACGACGCCCGCCGCGACTCCCGTCCCGACTCGCCGAACGCCTAATGCAACCGCTACGCAGGCACCGGATGAAGATACGACCGGGACAACTGCGGATGAACCAACCGTCCAGCCCGCCGCAACCGAAACCCCCGGCTCAATGGTCATGGAGTTCGTGGAAGATACGCCCACGGTTGAATTCGTCCCGCCCACCCCGGGAATCATCGTGGGAGATGGCGTCCGCTGGATCGACGTGGATCTCACCAATCAAATGGTGTATGCCTACGAAGGCGATACTGTGGTCAATTCATTTGTTGTTTCCACCGGCACATGGATGACTCCCACTGTTACCGGAGAGTTCAAGATTTACGTCAAGTATCGCTCGGGAAGCATGTCTGGTCCCGGTTATTATCTTCCTGATGTCCCGTACATCATGTACTTTCATGGAGATTACGGATTGCACGGCACGTACTGGCATAACAATTTTGGAACGCCGATGAGCCACGGATGCGTGAACCTGCGGACCGAGGAAGCCGGCTGGCTGTTCAACTGGGCTTCGGTGGGTACTGTGGTGAATGTACATCATTAACATAATACGTAAGGGTAGCCCCGCAGGATCGTCTTCCCCTCCATTATTTTGAAGCATGAGCAAGCCTGTTCTCTCGCGACGTGATTTTATTAAATTAAGCAGTTATGGCTTAATGGGGGTATTCCTGCCTACGTTCACAACCATCCTCCCTCAACAGGATGATTTCACCAATCTGCAGGGACGCATTATTGACCGTACGGTCTGGACGCATGACGAGCCCAATGCAAATTCCAAACGCGTCAAACTTTACTGGCATGACCTCGTCGTGCCCATTACCAACACCACGGTCAGCGACGATGAAGCGGCATATAATCGCGTCTGGTACGAATTGGAAGAGAGCGGATACGCCTACTCGGGTGGCATACAGCCGGTCCGTACGATCCTCAACACGCCGGCAGAGATCCCCACGCGTGGAGCGCTCGGCGAAGTGAGTGTTCCCTACACCGACGCGTATCTCGAGGCAGACCCAAACTCGGATTTCATTTATCGCTTATATTATGAAACCGTCCATTGGGTGACGGGCGCGTCTGACGCCACCGATGGCAGCCTCTGGTACCGCCTCCTGGATGACAAATACGATCAATCCTATTATGTGCCTGCCAGGCACATCCGCATTCTTCCGCCCCAGGAAATGGCTCCCTTATCCTCTGAAATTCCAATCGAGGAGAAGCGCCTCGAGGTGCGCCTGGACGAGCAATTGCTGCTGGCATACGAATACGGACGAACCGTCTTTGCGGCGCGCGTTTCGACAGGCGGCAAACGTCAAAGTGGAACGTACACCACACCTATTGGAAATTTCCTCACCTATCACAAGCGTCCCACGCGGCATATGGCAGCCGGGGACATCGCCTCGAACGGTTTTGACTTTCCCGGTGTGCCCTGGGTGCTGTATATCACCGAAAGCGGAATCTCCTTCCACGGCACGTACTGGCATAATGACTATGGCAGTCCGCACAGTCACGGCTGCATCAACATGGCGCCGCAAGCCGCCAGGTGGCTCTACCGCTGGACCATGCCGACCGTCCCACCGGAGAAGTTACTGGTCTACGGACATACGGGGACCCAGGTGGAGATTAAGGTGTAGGTCACGCGTGGAGCGTGACAGATTTAGGCATATACCCTAAAAGATCATGTCATTCTACCGAAGGACACCGGTACGGTGTGAGCGACCAACGGGAAGCGAAGTATCGGGAGACCCTTCGTTTCACTCAGGGTGACAAACTTAAGTGGAACAATTTCACAATAAACAAAGTATAAGAATCAACTAACAACCCTCGCGCACCCGCCTTTTTTGCGGGTAAACTTATTCCATGCTCAACCCTCAGATATCCCGTCGTGAATTTCTCAAACTCGTCAGCACTGGCTCGCTGGCATTTGCCTTGCGCGACCTTCGCCTCGACCACGCGCTGGATACCACACCACCTAAACAGGGGCGCATCACCTGGAGTGGACTCCCCCTCTATGATGCCCCTGCTTTTACTGCCAGTCAGATCCATCACTTCGGCGCCGACAAAGTCGTTGAGATCACCGGCATAGAGCAAAACGGCGAAAATGGATACGGGAATCCATACAACACCATGTGGTACAAGGTGGATAATGGGTTCGCGTACTCCGGCGGCGTCCAGCCCGTGGAAACCAGGTATCAAAAGCCGGTCTTCACTCTCCCCGAGAAGGGTCAGCTGGGGGAGATCACCGTCCCGTTCTGCGATACCAAGAAAGATCCTTTTACCTATGCCGAGCGCGGTTACCGCATCTATTATGGCAGTACACATTGGGTGACCCGCGTGATCGTCCAGCGCGATGAAAAAAGCATCTGGTATCAGATCTACGACTCTCATCTCAAGAGATATTATTATGTTCCATCGCATGACATGCGTCTTGTGCCGAATGATGAGCTTTCGACCCTCTCCCCGGAAGTCTCAGACGACCAGAAAAAGATCGTTGTCGACCTGACGACGCAACTGGTCACTGCCTTTGAGGGGGAGAAGCTTGTCTTTTCGGAGCGCTGCGCAAGCGGCGTGCGCGGCACCGATACGCCCAAAGGTGAGTTTCGCACGTATCATAAGGGTCCCTCTGTTCACATGACCAATGAGGGCGACGCAGTGGAGAGCGATAGTATTTATAGTTTGCCTGGCGTGCCGTGGTGCGCATTCTTTACCGGCGCGGGGAATGCCTTTCATGGGGCCTACTGGCACAATGACTACGGTCAGCCGCGCAGCCACGGCTGTGTAAACCTGCCGTCAGAGGCGGCAAAGTTCCTGTACCGTTGGAGCAAGCCCAACGTCCCGCCTGACACGAGCTATCTTCATCTGCCCGGCGAGGGGACGCTCGTCCAGATCTTTTGATTGATACGTAGTGACGGCTTCAGCCGTTTAAGCTACACGACTAAAGTCGTGACTATTTTTTAAGGAGAATGCAATGAACCCTATTTTTCAATTCCCAACCTATCTGCTCAGGCGTCAGGCGATCGCGCTGACCGGCAAGTTCCGTTTTTACGACCCGGCTGGCAGGGTGGTCCTGTTCAGCGAGCAGAAGATGTTCCGCCTGCGCGAAGATATACGCGTCTACGATGGAGAAGACAAGGCGCGCGAAGTGCTGAGCGTCAAGGCACGCCAGATCATGGATTTCTCCGCTGCCTATGACGTGGTGGACACCGAGATGAATCAGAAGGTTGGTGTGCTGCGGCGCAAGGGACTACGTTCCATCCTGCGCGACGAGTGGGACGTGCTGGACGCGAACGACAATCCGATCGGTCAGTTGTTCGAGGACAGCGTGGGGCTCGCGCTCCTGCGGCGCCTCGTTCTCGGCTCCTGGCTGCCTCAGAACTATGACATGACCGTCGGCGAGACGCGCGTTGCCGACCTCAAGCAGAACTTCAACCTCTTCCGCTATGAACTCAATCTGGATTTCAGCATGGACACCTCCCAACGGCTGGATCGCCGCATCGGCATCGCCGCCGGGATTCTGCTCGCCGCCGTGGAAGGGAAGCAGAGCAGTTAATGTCCAGACAGCCACTCTTTGCCGGTCTTGTTCTGGATGAATTTGGCAATCCCGCAGAATCCGCACTGGTGGGCGATGAGCCCTGCTATGTAGTAGACGACTCAGGCTTCCGCCGCCATATCCCATCCGAGCAGGTGGACAGACAGGTTCTCGATCAACTGGCAGAGATGATGAAAGGCAGTGAGGATCTCCTCTCCGAGCAGACCGCCAAAATGCTGGGGCAGGAGGACGTGTTCACCAAAGCCGCCATCCAGCAGCAGTTGAAGAACATCGATAAGCAGTTCGACCAGCTCTTACAGGTGGGTCTCCCCGAAGACATGCGCACGTATCTCGGCATGATGGGTTTCAAGATTATCATCAATGTCCACGGGGAAGTATTGAAAGTGGAACAGCCTGGTGCCATCACCGACAAAGGGGATGAATAAACACCGTAAGGCGGGTACCGGTTCACGCATCACCCTCCACTTTATTTCAGCACGGATAATTCTGCTATGGGGTTATTGTTTTCATATGTCAAGGAGATACGCCTCATCATGAACAGGAGAATCAATATTTCGTCGCAGACAAAGTGGGAAGATATTGTGGGTTACTCGCGTGCCGTACGGATTGGGAACATTATAGAAGTGGCAGGCACAACCGCAGTCGATGAAAATGGTCAGGTTGTCGGACTCGGAGACCCAGGCGAGCAGACGAATTTCATATTGTCTAAAATTGAAAGAGCTTTAACATCAGCAGGAGCAACGTTAAAGGATGTAGTCAGAACCAGAATGTTTGTCACAAACCTAGACGATTGGGAAATAATAGGCAAAGTGCATGGTCTCTATTTCAAAGACATCAAGCCCGCAGCGACAATGGTCGAAGTGAAGTCTCTGATCAGCCCGGAACTGCTCGTTGAAATAGAAGCCACAGCAATTCTGAGTGAATAACGCTTCCTTGAATTCGTGAATAGGATGAGCGACGTTGATATAAACAAACGTGAACGTCAACTCCCGTAGGAACAATTCAAAATCACAGGAGACATCATGCAATATCGTGAACTCGGACGCACAGGCTGGAAGGTTTCCACGATCAGTTTTGGCGCATGGGCAATTGGCGGCACCTGGGGAGACGTGCGGGATGAAGAGTCCTTAGCGGCACTGCATCGCGCCCTCGACCTGGGTGTGAATTTTTTCGACACCGCCGATGTCTACGGCGACGGGCGCAGCGAGCAATTGCTTGCCAGACTCCGCAAGGAACGGAGCGAACGCTTTTATGTCGCGACCAAAGTCGGGCGCAGG
>JAICQC010000303.1 GCA_025938055.1 Anaerolineales bacterium
CCAAAGTAGATGGCAGAGCGATCCACCGGCGCGAGCAGAAGCCCATCCAGGCAACCGCGGTCCTTCTCGATTGCCATCGAACGGTTGAGACCCAGCGTCCCGGCGAATGCAAACGTTGACCACAGCACACCTGCTGTTACAGACTGGCGTGTTCGCACATCCAGCTCGAGGGCGAAGTTGAAGATGAGGATGATCAGCAGGGAAAAGACCAGCATGGCAGAAAAGAGTTCGCGCGAACGAAACTCGGCGCGCAGGTCCTTCCAGACCACTGCAGCAACTGCTTTGAGGAAACTGCTCTTTGGCAGTGTTCGCTCAAGAGGTACAGGTTTGACCTCGGTTACTTTATTGACCATATCAACCCGCCAGTGCCTGCTTATAGAATGCGAGCAGGTTTGTCTTTTTGAGTTCCCTGCGGGTCGCGGACGCCGAGATCATGCCGCGCGAGAGGATGTCGAATCTCGTCGCCAGATCTTCTGCGCGCGCCAGGTCGTGGGACGTCATGACGACCGTGCGTCCCTTCGCCGCGACGGTTTTCAGCACATCGTCAAGCATAGAGGATGCGTCCTGGTCCAGACCGGTATACGGCTCATCGAAGAGGACTACATCCGGGTCGTGAAGGATAGCGCGCCCGATGGCGAGCCGCTGCTGCATGCCGCGTGAAAACGTCCGTACGAGATCGCGCCGTCTGGCTTCCAGCCCAACCATCTCCAGGACCTCCGTAATCCGTAATTCGTAATTGGGGAGGTTATACATGCGGGCGTAGAAACGCAGGTTTTCCTCAGCGCTCAAGTCACCATACAGCAAGGGCAAATGCGAGACCACACCCAGCCTGGCACGCACTTGTGCTGCCTGATTTGGAAGCTGGTAGCCAGCAACGTTGACTTCCCCCAGAGATGGACGGGATAGCGAGGAAAGGATGCGCAGGAAGGTCGTCTTGCCTGCACCGTTGGGACCGAGCAGCGCCACGAACTCGCCCGGCTGGACTTCAAAGTCCACGCCACGCAAGACAGTCTTTAATCCAAATCGTTTGACGAGCTTTTTAACGGTGATCATAGAGTTTTGTCGCGTTGCGGCTCATGTAGCCCACGGTCGACGCACGGATCGTTACATCATTCCCTTCAAGATTTCCTTCAACTCGGTTCTGCGCTTCTGATATGCCGCATCTGAAATCTTGTGGGCGCGGTGCAAATCATCGAGCGCGACGATGGCATCGATCACATCATCGGAGGAGTCAAAGTCATTATCCCCTGTCGCTTCATCATCCGCAAGCTCCCCGCTGCCGCGGTCGCGCACGCGTAGGTGCATCCATGCGCCCGCCAGGATCAG
This sequence comes from Anaerolineales bacterium, assembly GCA_025938055.1. The sequence goes on from JAICQC010000303.1 coordinate 1,327, forward strand.
AGCAATGCCCACCGCGCCTGCCCCGATCAAAAGGTTCCGATTGGCAGTGGCCTCCTCGGGGGCGGAAGCCGGTTGCTGAGGTGTGCCCGAAACGGTGAGGTTGAGGGTTTCACCAGCTGTCACCGTACCCAGCTCATAGATCTGGAAGGTGAAATCCTGGATCGCCTGCACACCCAGATCGGTCGACTGGTCACTTTCGATGGTGACCCCTTCGGGCACAAAAAGCGTCACCGTCGCTGCCGGTAAGACGAATTCCTGGTGGAATTCAAATTCTCTCGCAGTGGGGACGGAAGCATAGGTAATCATCCCGTACGAATTTTCACTGGGCGGGATGGCAAACCCGTTTTCTGTCGAAAGGAAGCGCTCACTATCCTGCGTCGGTTCATAACCAAACCCGGAGGAACCCTCAGGTGCTTTGATAAATGGGATCTCCCCATTTCCGTGTAGCTTCACAACAATGATCTCGTCACCGGGATTGTGGAAGGAATAAACGCTGAAGATTTGAACCGTATCCCTCCCATATTCGAGGAAGATGCGCGTTTCATCGATGACCAGTGCAGAGGCGTCCTCGGTCTTGCGATAGAGCGTAATGGGTGGGAGGCTCAGGCTGTTGGTGCCTTCCTCCACAATTCCAAAGCCAGATTGCAGGTCCATGCCGTCAAAGGTCAGTTCTGCAATGAAGATGCGGCTGGGCGGGAACTCGATGTTCTCGAAGGTAAACGAACCATCCGCAGTTACAGGAGCTTCTGCTGCAAATACTTCCTGGGGCCCCGCGCTTGGGTCCGCGCCATGGTCGTAGCCGCGCAGGGTCACGCTCAGGTCGGACGGGAGAGCGGCGCCTGTTTTGTTGTCGACGGATCCGGTTACGGTCCCGAAGCCCTGCCGGGCGGCTGCGGTTGATTCACCCGTTGCGGTGACCGATTCCGTTTCTTCGACCGGTGTTCCTTTGACTACGAGCGTTCCCGCCTCGGTGGGAGGCAAAGTTTCTGAAAGGATGACCGCGTCCGGCGTCGCGCTGGATGCAGGCGCGGAGACGATGGGAGCGGTGTCGAATGACAGGGTCCGCAGATATGCGGCAACTGCCCAGACCTCCTCCTCACTGAGTGTTACACCGAATGCCGGTACCTGGTCATTGCCCTGCCTGGCGATGCGTGCCAGTTCCACGCCGCTCAGCGAAGACATATTCATCTGGTCTATGAAAAAATCAGTAGAGCAATTCGCGCAGTTTGCTTCGAAGAGCTCCTTCCCCTTTGCAATCTCTTCCTCCGAGGTATGCAGTGTCATGGCGTAGGCAACGACATCCCAGCGTTCCTGGTCGCTGAGGCTTACAAAAGGAGGCATGAAGCGTTCGATATTCCCCTGTGTGACGACCGTATACCACTGCGCGGGCGAGGCGGGTCGGGCGATCTCTGGCAAGCCAAACGCCGGGACAGTTACGTTCAACTGTATACCCTGTTCGCCATCGCCCAGACCTGTTTCGCCATGACACGGCGCGCACTTCTCGGCAAAGATCAATGCACCGTTGTCCGTGCTCGGCGCCTGCGCGGGGTAGAGCGGTCCCAGTGTTGCGGCGGGCGTCGGCGGGACGTACCCCGGAGGAGGAGTAACATCTTCAGCCAGGGTAAAGTTGCAGGCTGGGAGCAGGATCACTGCAGCGATACCCAGAACAAGGTGAAGTAATTTCATGAAAGTTCCATACGGTGATTAATGCACAAAGATTGCCTTACCTTTTATGCCAAAGGTTTTCCACACGATGGGCAAAAGCGATCGGTGACCATCACCGGTTTGCCGCAGCGCGGACAAAAGCCAGCAGTCTTATTTTTGCGGCTCTTGCGCCGGGAGGCAATCATCGATTCGATGTCATCATCGGTCAATTCGACTCGCGCAGCCGAAGCATCGGCGCGGCGGGCGGCGATAGCTCTTTCCAGACGCGCTTCGGTGTCCTGCGCGGAAACCGACTGCGGTGCGAATGAGTCGATCTTCTGTAAAATATCTGCACCTTTCTGAAGAAGAGTGGAGCGCTGGGTCGGATAGTCGTCCTCGGGGATCTTGCCCAGTTTGAAATCGAAATCAAGTTCCTGCAGCGAGTTGATCACACGGTCGCGTTCTGCCATCAACGCTGAAAGCTCGTGTTCCTCTTCGGTGACGCGGCGCGCCCGTCTTTCCATGAACGGCGCGTAGAGGTAAATGCCGACGAGGATGAGGACTGCAAGCGAAAAGAAAATGGCGGTCAGTTCCATCTATCCCTCTACTCGAGCAACGGGTCTACCTGGGCGCGGATCTCATCAATAGATGTGAAAGGGCCAACTTTTACATATTGCAGAACGCCGTCCTGGTCGATGAAATAAGTTTCAGGTACGCCGTTGATGCGGAAGTATTGTGAGATGCGCGTGGCAAGGTCGGGACCGTTGGCAAAGGTGATGCCAAATTTCTTAAGATAGACGCGGGCTTCAGGTTCCGTATCCACATAATCGATGCCGAGGAAAACAACCTGCCCGGTCGGCTCATACTCTGTCCATGCCCGCTGGAGTTCGGCGGCTTCCTGTTCACAGGGTTTGCACCACGAAGCCCAAAAATTGATCACAACAACCTTACCGCGCAAGTCTTCGAGACGGATTTCGTTCCTGCCATCGATTTCATAATCACTGTACAACGGCAGAGCAAAATCGTCGATGACTTGACCGGGCTGGACGGTGCCCTGTTGTGCCCGCTGGAGTCCGACCGCAACGATGGCGAGAAGTCCCACCAAAAATACCCAGACGATAATTTGCGCCCAGATTGGCACACCGCGACGCGGGGCAGGGGTTGATGTCTCTGTCATGAATTCTCCCAATGTAGGGAACAGCTGCTGCTGTTCCCTACATTTTATTTTTGTTTCTTTAGTTCTTCTTCCAGTCTGGCGATATACGGGTCCTGAGCGGACTTTGCTCCCTGGTCTGTCTCAGCCATACCTGCTTTCGCTTTGGGAGGCTTCATCCACATCTGAAAGCCGCGGAAGAGCAGAAAGGCACCCAGCAGAATGGCAACGCCCGGCACGAGATAGGTCGCCAGCCGGTTCGGGGGCTCATCCAACACCCGTACGCCATATTGTGTGACGAAATACTGCTTGATCTCCTCTTCGCTCTTACCTTCTGCCAGCATCGTGCGGATCAGGTCGCGCCACTGGCGGCAGGCTTCTGTGGGGCAGACATCCAGAGGCGTGCTCTCGCAGACTGGGCAATAAAGTTGTTTGGCAATGCGGTTTACTTCGTCGTCTGTGGGCGTGGGTCCCTGGGCGGAGACAGTCACTTGTGGGGCAAGTATGATGGCAAAAGCAACGAGGATAACCAGCAGTAATTTGTCCCACAGGGAGGCTGCGCGATAATTAGTAATTTGTATGAGTTTTGTCTTGTACATGGCAATTGACCATTTACGAATTACTACTTACTAATCTGCCGCGCTGGTTTGCTTTTGTTGCTGGACGCGTGCCCGAGCCTTAACCGGAATGCGCTCGGCTTCCTTCTGGGGCCATGCTGCGATGACCACGCCGGCGAGGAAGAGGAAACTTCCCAGCCACAGCCAATTAACCAGGGGGTTGACAAAGATCTTGAACGTCGCGCCGCTTGCTCCAACCGGTTCCCAGTCCACCAACAGGACGTAAAGATCATCTTTCATGGTCGAACGTTGACCGGGGATCGTCATGTTCTGCTCTGAGTCATAGTAATAGTCGACGCGCGGTGCAAGCTGACCACGATATTCACCGTTCTCATACACATCGAGGACGGCACGGCTGTAGTTCACTCCGCTGGGCAGGTCATCCCACTGGGCGATCTCTCTGTATGTTAATTCGTAGTTTGCCAGTGAAATCGATTCACCCTGTTTGAGCGTTCCCTGTGTTTCGAGCTGGAATATCTCGATGCCGAGGATGCCGATTGCCATAAGCATCATGCTGATGTGGATAATGTATCCGCCGTAGCGACGGCGGTTGCGCCCCGTCAGATTCCAGAAGGCGGTGAAGACATTCTCGCCCTGACTGCGCTGGCGGGCACAGGCGCCGCGCCAGTATTCGTAGATGGTCACGAGAATAACCAGTGCCACCAGGAAGAAGCCGATCAGGGCTCCGACTTTTTGTGTGTAGGTGAAAAGGAGTACGACAGTGATCGCCAGCGCCGCGACGGCTGGTTTCCACAGCGTTCGCCCAAGCGTCTTAACGGTGGAATGTCCCCACGCCGAGAGCGGAGCGATTCCCATCAGCAGCAGTAACGCGCTGAAGAGCGGGGCTGTGGCGCGCTCATAGAATGGAGGACCCACGGTCACCTTCTGCCCCGTGAACAGTTCCGAGCTCAGAGGGAACATCACACCCCAGAAGCAGACG
>JAICQC010000113.1 GCA_025938055.1 Anaerolineales bacterium
GATGCGATGGTGGATATGTATCGTCACACCACATTCGGCTTGAATCCGGCGGCGAGCTCAATTGACACACCGTTGCATGGCTTGATTCCCTTTCGGCATGTGGATCACATGCATCCCATTTCTGTGATTGCGATCGCCGCCAGCAAGGACCAGGAACGCCTTACGCAAGAAGTGTTTGAGGAAGAAGTTGGCTGGGTTCCCTGGCAGCGCCCTGGCTTCGATTTGGGTGTGGTGATGAAGGAAAAGCTAAAACAGGACCCGGTGTTGAAAGGTCTGGTGATGGGACAACACGGACTCATCAACTGGGCGGATGATGATAAAGTTTGTTATGAATTAACGCTTTCGCTCATCGAGAAAGCCGCGCGCTACATCGAAGGACACGACAAAGGCGAGAAGACTTTTGGCGGACAAAAATACCAATCGTTGGACGAGAAAACTCGAAACGAAACCCTCGTTAAAGTATTGCCTGTGTTACGGGGAAAGGTGTCCCAATCACAGCGCTTCATTGGCACCGTCCATGCGACCGAGAGCGTGCTGCAATTTGTAAACAGCGTGGATGTGCCGCGTCTGGCGGAGATAGGTACATCGTGTCCGGATCATTTCCTGCGGACGAAAATCAAGCCGTTGTACGTGGATTGGAATCCGCAAAACGAATCAGTGGAGAACCTCATCGAGAAGCTGGACGCGGGTTTGGCGAAGTATCGCAGTGATTACACAGCCTATTACGAAGCCTGCAAGCATCCAGATTCACCCGCGATGCGTGACCCCAATCCCACGGTCATCTTGATTCCCGGTCTGGGGCTGATCGCCTGGGGCAAGAATAAAAGCGAGAGTCGCGTCACAGCAGAATTCTATTCCCTGGCAATCGAAGTTATGCGCGGCTCTGAAGCCATCAGTGAGTATCAGGGCTTACCGCGGCAGGAAGCGTTTGACATCGAATACTGGCTGCTGGAGGAAGCCAAACTCAAGCGCATGCCTCCCGAAAAAGAATTTGCCCGTCACATTGTGATCGTCATTGGCGCGGGCAGCGGGATCGGGAAAGCCGCCGCGCACCGCATGGCAAAGGAAGGAGCGCACGTCGTTTGCGCAGATCTTTCGGAAGAGGCTGCCCGCGCCACGGCACAGGAACTGGTAGATGTCTATGGTGTCGGTATTGGGGTGGCCGGCACAGGCATCTCGGGCTGCGGACCCGCGATCAGTCTCGGCGTGGATATTACAAACCGGGAAAGCATACGCTCTATGCTGGCGAATGTCGTCCTTGCCTATGGCGGTATCGACAATATCATTGTTACAGCAGGAATATTTGTTCCGCCAGACAAACAGGGTTATATTCCCGACGAAAAATGGGCGTTGACGTATTCCATTAATGTCACAGGTCCCTACCTGATTGCAGATGAAGCCAAAAAGATCTGGCAGGCACAGGGATTGAAGACAAGCCTGGTGGTCACAACCAGCGCCAACGCAGCCGTTGCCAAACAGGGTTCTGTTGCGTATGACACCAGCAAAGCCGCTGCTAACCATCTCGTTCGGGAACTAGCGATCGAGCTCGCTCCTCTGACGCGAGTCAATGGGCTGGCACCCGCCACCGTGGTGGAAGGAAGCAGCATGTTCCCGCGTGACCGCGTGATCAGTTCCCTGACCAAGTACAACATTCCGTTTGAGGAAAGTGAGAGTACGGAGTCGCTGCGGAATAAGCTGGCGGTCTTTTATGCGCAGCGCACGTTGACGAAGTCCCCCATCACCATCGCCGATCAGGCGGAAGTTGCCTACTTGCTGAGCAGCAATAAATTCGGCAAGACCACCGGTCAGATCATCACCGTGGACGGCGGCTTACATGAAGCCTTCCTGCGATAGCAATACAATTTACCACGAAGGACACCAAGGGTCACTAAGGTTTAAGAAGCGATGAATTTCCCTTTGTGTACCTTTGTGGTCTTTGTGGTTAGGTTTTTATAAATGCCAAAAGCCCAACTTTTTATCACCTGCCTGGGTGACCAGTTCTACACATCCACACTTCAAAATATGACTCGCATCCTGGAGCGTCTCGGTGTCGAGCTGACCTTTCCGCCTGAACAATCTTGTTGTGGACAGCCGCTTTTCAACAATGGGTTTGAAGATAAGACGCGTCCGGTAGCGTTGAATTTTATGCATGCTTTTGCCAAGAGTGACGCGCCGATCATCGGACCCTCCGGTTCTTGTGTGAGCATGGTCAAGCATCATTATCCTTCGCTGTTTAAAGAAGGGACTTATGAGCACAGCCTTGCTGTGGATATTTCTTCGCGCATCTTTGAATTCACTGAATATCTGGTGAAAGTGTTGAAGGTCACTGATGTTGGGGCAGTGTATCCGCACAAAGTGACCTACCATGCTACCTGTCATTATTTGCGAGAGATGGGGCTCAAAACGGAGGCAAAGACTCTGATCCAAGGAGTGAGAGGACTTGAATTCATCAGTCTCGCGGAGGAAGAGACCTGTTGTGGATTTGGCGGCGCTTTCACGGTGACATATCCAGAAGTCAGCCGCGCGATGATGGAAAACAAGGTCAAGGATATCGTTGCCAGTGGCGCCGATACAGTGGTGATGTGTGAACCGGGATGTTTGATGAATATAGCAGGCGGTTTACATAAAATGGGCTCGAATATCCGTGCCATGCATATCATTGATCTGTTGGCATCAGTAGAGAGCCCCGCATGAGCCACCAAGTCCCCACTTATATTGGATTTGAAGAATATAGCGAACATGTGCCTGCCAGTATCCCGGCGGCCGTGCAGCAGGCGACGGGCCGTTTCGTCGGTGGACGTGCGGCCCGTGTGGCTGAGCTTCCGCAATGGGAACAATTACGTGAGATCGGCTCGAACATCCGTTTGCATACGATCGGAAACCTGGATGTGTACCTGACACAGCTTGAAGAAAAAGTGCGAGCCGCGGGTGGGCACGTACATTGGGCAGAAACAGCCGAAGAGGCGAATCGAATTGTGCTCCAGATCGCTAAAGAGCATAACGTCAAAACGGCGGTCAAATCCAAGTCGATGGCGACCGAAGAGATTGGTTTGAATCACGCGCTCGAACAGGCAGGTATTCTAGCGATTGAAACAGATCTGGGCGAATACATTATCCAGCTGGCGGGCACGGGACCTTCGCACATCATTGTCCCCGCGATGCATCTCAAGAAAGAGGAAATTGCTGCGATCTTCAGTGAAAAATTGGATATCCATGCTCCGACTGACCCGATCGAACTGGCGCGTATTGCGCGCGAAGTGTTGCGAGAAAAATTCCTCACTGCCGAAATGGGCATCTCCGGTGGAAACTTTCTGATCGCAGAGACCGGCACATTGGTGATGGTCACGAACGAAGGCAACGGACGTATGTGCACGACGATGCCTGATTTGCATGTTGCCGTTGTTGGTATCGACAAGGTCATTCCCGATTGGGAGTCACTGACGGTGTTTCTCAAGTTACTGGCACGCTCTGCCACTGGACAGAAGCTTTCCACGTACACACAGTTCATCACCGGCCCACGCCGCGCCGAGGGCGAATTCGGCCCGAAAGAGTTTCACCTCGTGTTACTCGACAACGGTCGTTCCAAAGTTCTCCAAGACCCCGTGGGACGCGACGTGTTCAAGTGCATCCGTTGCGGTGCCTGCGCCAATGTTTGCCCTGTATATAAAAACGTGGGCGGTTTTGCCTACGGTTGGTTCATCTCGGGCCCTATTGGCGCGATCCTTTCGCCGCAAATGTTAGGCACGAAGACGGCACGTGAGCTTCCTTACGCGTCCACCCTGTGCGGTGCCTGTGCAGACGTCTGTCCAGTCAAAATTCCTATCCCAACGATCCTTCGTCATCTCCGTCGGCGTGTGGCTCAGGGCGATGAGTTTGCCGAGCCGACTTTGCCTGCGTCGATTCGTGTGAGTGCCAATCTCACATCTCTCGCCCTTGCAAAAAATTGGATGTATCGTTTTGGCACGCGCCTTCTTCCCTCCATGATGTCTATCTTCAAGCGCGGCAGTTGGATTCCAAGCGCTCCCTATCCGCTCAGTCGCTGGACAAGGGCACGTCCTTTGCCTCCTTTCACAGCCAGGTTCCGATCGTGGTGGAAGAACAGGCACAGGGCCAAGGAGAAGGAAGCTAATCGATGACCAACCCCATGATCGAAAAGATCCGCCATTCTCTGGGGCGCACCGCGCAGACTCCGCTCAGCCCGCGTCCTGCGATTTATGAGTCGCGCCAACCTGAATCATCTGATTTGGAAATCGAAACGTTCCTAAAGGAAATAAAGAAACTCTCGGGCGTGGGACAAAAACTTTTGCCTTCCGAAATAGATGCTACTCTCAAAACCCTGGTGCAGGATCAAAATATTCGTAAGGCAACAGCCTGGGACACACCGCAGCTTAGGCGGTTAGGAATTACAGAAATCCTGAACTCGCTTGATGTGGAGCTTGTCCCGCCGAATGCCAGCAAACATGAAATGGCTTTATGTGACTTGGGCATCACCGAGGCGGATTACCTGCTGCCAGAGACCGGGACTGTTGTGTTAACTTCCTCTTTCGACGAACCCCGGGCTGTGTCCCTTCTGCCGCGAATCCATCTTGCCATTGTCCGCCCCGATATGCTGCGCGTAGATATGCATCAAGTCTTTACCGAAGCCAAAGACTATCATTATCTTGTCTTTATCACCGGTCCAAGCCGCACCGCGGACATTGAATTGACAGTTACTTTGGGAGTGCACGGCCCAAAGAATCTATATGTTTGGATCCTGGAAGAATAGCAGCTAGGGGATCAGCTAAGGCAGTTCTCTATGGAAAAGTACTAAACTCCAGTTCATGGCAGGCGACTGAAGACCTATCCAATTGCCGAGTTCACTCGTGCTATCTGCGCCACTACGCTCTCACGCGACAAATTTCTCGCCGAACCGGGGTTTTTCTTCGTTATAATATCTCTGAATAAAGAGATGACTACAGCTCGTAATAAAAGCCTATGAGAAAATGGAATCGTACACTGGAAAGAAAACAGCAAGATGGTAACCAAAATCGCTGAGCAAGAGGGTGTCGTACAGCAGGATAGATACCGGGTAGCAGTTCCAGAATGGGTGGAGGATGATGGAATTGCGAAAATGATCGGTTTTGAGCTGGAACAGATCGGATACGATCCAGTTCTTTTTTTCTTCGATAGCAATATTCCTGAGGATGTAGATTATTTGCTGACGTTTGGACCTTATAACAGGATTTTACCGATGTGGCAAAATAGCGCGCGCATCCGGCATAGCGGTGGACCGGTTGTAATCCATTGGAATACCGAGGGAATGCCAGATCTGAGAATCCCACCCCAGGTCGTCCGTGCTCTAGGAGCTATGCGATCAAAAATGGGCCGGATGGCCTATTCTGGCTCGATATTCGACCATTTTCTTTATTCTATACGACCTGTTTCCAATATTGATCAATTATTTAAGCGCTACCGCTATCACGGCGATTATGAATACGCTTTTCATAAGGGCTGGTTGCATGTACTATCGGATACCTCCCATATTTATAGCCAAATCCGTAGCAAAATCGGAATACCGACCCTGTATGCTCCCTGGGGCGCAAGCCAGAGGTGGTACGAAGATTTAGGCGTAGAGAGAGATCTTGATGTGCTTTGGATGGGCACGAGAGGATCTCAGCGTCGCAGTCGCATTCTCGATCAGGTTTTCAGAGAGTTAAAATTAAGAGGGTTGAATGTATACATCGGCGATAACCAAGAAAACCCCTTTATCTTCGGTAAGGAAAGAATCAGACATCTTAACCGGGCCAAAATAACATTAAATATCACCCGTACATGGTACGATGATAATTATTCACGCTTTACAATGGCTTGCCCCAACCGTTCGCTGGTTGTTTCGGAACCTGTATTACCGCACTGTACAGAGTTCAAAGAGAATGTCCATTACGTATCTGCTAAAATCGAAGATTTAGCAAATACGATTGTATATTATTTAGAGCATGAAGAGGAAAGAAGGCAGATCGTTGAAAATGCCTACGAGTTGATGATGGCCGAGTTGAAATTCGAAAAGAGCTTACGCAAGATGTTTGCGGCTGCGCAGCCGCACATAACACGGAGAGCAATTAAGAGATAATTGCAAACATATCGCTCATGCAGTCGAATTGCCGGATGCCCCGACTGGGTGATTGGTGTGGGTTAGAGCACGCCAAACCTGTTCGAAGGACTTCTCCAAAACCTGGCCTGTGAACTACACACAAAGCTATCGCGGAACCTTCCCAGAAGAATCGGAAAAAGAACCCGAGGTCCAATGGTTGAGAACAGTGCTGCCTGGCAAATTCGAGAAAAATGACTAATCGCGGGTTGATTAAAAAGCCAAGGCGAGGGTAGTGATGCCTCGCCTTGGTGGTAAAACAAGAGTAGTGAAAGCGTTACTTAGGGCTAAGTTTGAAAACGGCTTCGAAGCTGCCTGATGAAGTTGCTGGCTTTATTAGCATAAGGCGAGAGGTTTTCCCTCAATTTCTCTAGATCCATAAAGAAAATAGAACCAGAGAAATTCTTATTTACTTTGTTTTCACGCTCATCCCCATAGTTACTGCTATAGTAGGTATAGAGATAGCTCTTGCCAGCATAATAATCTGCGCCGCGGAGAGGGATGCGATTAAGAACTACGCCAACCACCTTGGCTCCGACTGACTTGACATGCTCCATAGAGGCTTTAGCCAAGGACTGGCGCGTATGAGCGGGCCTGACCACTAACAGAACCCCATCCACCTTGGACGCGAGGATCATCGCATCGGGAACGAACAAAGGTGGCCCATCAATAATAACAACATCAGCGACTTCTTCCAACTCGGACAGGAATAGCTCCATTTTCTCGGAACTCAACAGTTCGGCAGGGTCGGGAGGCTTATTACCAGCAGTAAGTACTGCTATTTGCCTAACTTCTTTAATTCCCACCCTCCAATCGAAGACATCGCGGGCAAACACCACGTCAGCCAAACCCTCCTCGTTCTGCAGGTTAAAAAGTTTATGGATTTTCGGCTTGCGCAAGTCAGCGTCGAGCAAAAACACTTTTTTACCTCTTTGGGCGATGGACAGGGCCAGATTGACAGCCACCGAAGTTTTTCCATCCCCGATATCTGGGCTGGTGATGAGGATGGTCTTCAGGCGTTGGCCCATTTCTGCTAAATCAATTTCAGTCCTTAAGGCACGGAACGGCTCAGTTAACGGGTGATTTGAATTGTCTGCATCGTATAGCCGGTTTTCACTCATTCTATCTGCCTGCTCAAAAATACGTCCAAGAATGGGAGCTGAAAACAGACGCATCACATCGTTGGGAGATTTCAGAGTGTCGTCCAGATATTCAAGCAGATAGGCTTCGCAAGCTGCCAAGACAAATCCAACGACTGCCGCCAGCAGTATGGTCAGTCCTTTCATGGAACCGATGGGATTGGATGGTACTTCAGCAGATGCAATGATTGTCAGCGTATTGATTGCCCCCTGTTGCGTGTTTGAGAGCAATAAACCGTAATTATTTTCCATGGTGCTCAGCTTTGACTCTAAGGAAGAAATCTGGTTTTGTTTGTCAGTAATTTGCTGGGCGCTAAACGTATCGGCCAGCTCTTCTTGCAGTTTCTCGATTTCGGCCTCGGTTTCTTGGATCTGTGCTTCGAGATTGTTCAAACGCTGGTGAACGAACTCCTGACGTCCTCGTTCCTCAGACTGGCCGCTGACGGGACTCAGAAGGATCAGTTGGGCGGCTAATTCGTTGGCAACTGTCTGCGCGCGTTCCGGGTCAATGTCATTGACGGCGATCTCGATCAATTGGGTGTTAGGTAAGGCCCGGGCGATGTACTCGGGCAATTGATTCATCCCCAGAGTATTCTTGGTTGCGTTGCGGACTATCTCTCGATTGGCAAGGTCGGCGTAAGCCGCGGCCAGTTGTTGGCCTAAGAGTAATTCGTTGCTGGAGGGATTGGGATTGTTGATGGTTGTACCAATCATAAGGGTAGTGCGGGCCTGGTAAATCGCAGGCTGACGCAGGATGCTCAGGGAGCTGAAAATTGCAGCTATTAGAGTTGAGGCAACCACTAACCACCACCACTTGCGTAATGGGAAGATATATTTGTTCAGTTCCATGGGTTACCCCGAATCGAGTAAAAGTTGCTGTAGTTATCTTCAAACATAGTATCACCTTACCTCATTGGTGATGCCTCTCCACGTGTATGCGGCCAGCCCGGCCGAGGTGTAGATGTTATTGCGATGCGACATGTGGCAGACAAACCGTAGGCAAATGCTCCTTTATATCAGAATGCCCGGCATATAGTAGACAATACTGGAGACGAACCGGTAAAATACCCGTTTTTAACGGCTGCACATCCCTGTGCTGGGTGGCTAATGAACTATAGTCATGACGCAGCAATCTTAATTTGGTAACAGGAAATGGGAAACTTTACCCAAGACAAATCCTCCGCCCTCTGGGCGGAGTTAGGCTTTCTCCATGTCTGAAAACACCATAAAAAAGCCCTTATGAACAATGTCAAGAGCCTGCTGCAGGGTACACAGGTGGCAGGCTTTCAATGGTATGGTGAACCAGTGTGGGACGTTTTTCAGGGCTGGGTGTGAAATTGTTGATTTTCGTACTGAAATGAATTTGCGGCAGTACAAACAGATGGCCGATGAGCCACAAAAGATAACCTCAATGTTGAGCGGAGGCCGCCTTCTGATAAAGGGCTTCTATAGGATGGCAGGCAACCCGGTAATCATAAGTGGATTGAATCAGATGGCGTCCATTGCGGCTTAATTCATTGGCCAGCCTCTTATCCTCCAACAAGCTTAGGGTAGCCTGGGCGAAAGACTCAGGAGTATCGGCAACCAGCAAGTGCCGGCCAGACTCAACTGCAATCCCTTCACAGCCAAGTGTGGTTGAGACAATAGGTAACCCTTGGGCCAAAGCGTTGAGGATTTTAACCCGCATGCCGCCACCAGCCCGAAGCGGAACTACCACCACGCCGGCCGCTTCATAATAAGGGGTGGGATCAACCACATAACCGATCACATTAACACCTGAACCATTACTGTTGTAAGCCATAATTTCTGGAGGGGGCTTGGCTCCGACCACATCAAAAGTGGTTTTAGGCCGCTGCGACTGGATTAGAGGGAAAATCTCGCGCAGAAACCATAAAATACCATCGATATTAGGCGGCCAGAACATGGTGCCGATATGGAGAATATGATCGGCCTCAGCACCTCGACTGACCTTAACGACTTTATCGGTATCAATGGCAATCGGAATTACGGTGGCCCCTAGAGATTGGCCGGCAGCTTCTTGTAGAGCAAATTTATCTTCTTTACTGACAGTTAGGAGACCATCAAAGCGGCGGCAAATCTCTCCTTCGTACTGTTTGAGTAGACGCCAGTCTCGGCCCAATAGCCATTTCTTAAGGCCAGGAGCCATGGTCTCCCATAAGCGTTTATAAAGAAGCCAGAGAGCATTATGCGCATCTAAAATTTTACCGGCTCCAGTGACCCGTTCCGCATATTGAGCCATATTAAGCTGGTCCACATGGACAATATCGAACTGCGTTTGGGTAGTAACCTGCTTGATCACTTGGTGCATGGCATCTCGATTATCTCGTATCATCAAAAAAGGTTGGCCAGTGACCAGACTCTGGATCATATACCAGCCATCACTCCAGGCCCTACGACGCATAGGGACCGTATAAACTGCCCGACAGTAATTCTTAAGATGATCAACTTCGGCAGATTGGTCCCCCCGCACAAAAGAAACTAAGGTGACTTCATGGTGCTGGGCTAAATAATTGAGGACATTCCAGGTTTTGATCTTAGGGCCACTGTCGGGAGGATAGGGAAGCACTTGAGTGAGAAGCAGAACCTTCATCTAAACCTCTTCCAGTTGAGTAGCCAAGTGTTGCAGAGAGACCACTGGCCGTCCATAACGACCTCCAGTTAGACGGCGGAGTATCCCATGAATGACAATTTTGAGGGCGGTTGAGGTGTAGATCTGTACCTTCAGGAACTGGGCACTGCGGCTCCCATAATGTTTGCGAAAAAAACGAATTCGGCTGCGATATAAATCAGCCTCACGATGGGTCCGCCGGCCAGCGCTGCTGGCGCCTCCCAGATGAATAACCTTGGCTTCCGGTTGGTACCAGACCTGCCAGCCATGTTTAGCCATGATATAGCACCAGTCAACTTCTTCGGCATACATAAAATACCCCTCATCAAACCCTCCCACTTCTTGAAAAGCCTGGCGTCTTACCAAGAGGCATGCTCCCTCTACATAATCCACCATCTGTGGACCTTTCTCCTCTTCAGGACCCAAACTGGGATAGGTATGACCTAACAAGGTGCGCCCCAAACCGGTCAGAATCAGAAATTCTCGCCACTGGTTAGGAAAGGGGGAATAGGAGGCCTGAAAACTATTATCTGCATTCCGTAACTGAGCTCCGACAATTGCGGCTTTGGGTACTTTCTCCGCCAGGTATAGGAGGCTCTGAATGGCCCCAGGCGTGGCAAAGGCATCGCTGTTCCATAACAAGAAATAATCTCCCTGCGCTACTTGCATCGCCAGATTATTACCTTTGGCAAAGCCGATATTCTGATTATTGGTAATTAGCGATATTTGTGGATATTTTTCCTTGAGCATGGCTTGACTGCCATCGGTGGATGCATTATCAACAACAATGATCTCAAGCTGGAGGTCACCTTTGTACTGCTCGATGGAGCCAAGGCATTGCGCCAACAGATCTCGAGTATTCCAATTAAGAATGATAATGGATATCTTTGCCATAGGGATAAACTGAGTTGATCTATCTATAAGGTTAAAGGGTAGAACCAAAATTCAATTGCGAACATAAATTGCGACGGAATGGACGATAGGTGTAACGACTTTTTCGCCGCACCGACAGTATCCTAGATACTTACACTAAGATTATGGTCGTCAGGCTTTGGATTGTAGTGAAGAATGAATCTATGTTTCCACTCTTCAAAAAATTTCATCTTATGAAATCAGAGAATAATTGTCATCAGGCTTCGGTTGTTGATTATTTACCGGTCCTTGTCTGGGAGCAAGAATATGGATATGTTCTGCAAACATTTTCTAGATAAAGGTGGCAGAATCGGATCTCTCTATCTGTCCAAACTCATGTAACCCTTCTCGATAACC
>JAICQC010000290.1 GCA_025938055.1 Anaerolineales bacterium
CGTTTTCAAGGATATCGGCTATGACGCAGAACTTGGACGCGTGATTGCCCTGAGAAATTGCACCAGTGGTTTTTGTTTTCCATTGCGCAGCGGTTTCAATGTGTACGGTGTGTTATTGTTTGCCCACCCGGACCCGGATTATTTCAATGATGAACGGCGCAACCTGCTGGAGATCATTGGCAAGCAGGCCGTGATCGCCATTCAAAATGCGCGGTTGTATCAGGATCTGGTGGAGGAAAAGGAACGCATGATCGAAGTGCATGAAGAGGCGCGCAAGAAACTGGCGCGCGATCTGCATGATGGGCCCACCCAATCTGTGGCGGCGATGGCCATGCGTCTGAATATCACCAAACGTATGCTGACCAAGGATATTAACGCGGCAACGGAAGAGATCGTAAAACTTGAAGAACTGGCCCATCGCACCACCAAGGAGATCCGCCACATGTTGTTCACGCTGCGTCCGCTGATTCTGGAATCGCAGGGACTGAATGCTGCTCTCCAGGCGATGGCAGAAAAGATGCGCGAGACGTTCTCTCAAAATGTGATCATCAACGTGGATGACGGTGTCCTGCAAGATATGGAAATGGGCAAGCAGGGTGTGATCTTTTACATCATCGAGGAAGCAACCAACAATGCCCGCAAGCATGCCAATGCACCGCACATCTGGGTGAGGCTCAGACCCTACGAAAAAGAGGTGGCGTTGCTGGAGATCGAGGATGACGGGCTGGGCTTCGATGTGGCGGAGGTGAACAAATCCTACGACAAACGCGGCAGCCTCGGCATGGTCAACCTGCGTGAGCGCACGGAGCTCGTAAATGGCTTGCTCAATATTGATTCATCGCCGGGCAATGGGACACGTGTCCAGGTCTACATCCCGCTCAGCGAGGAAGCCGCGGACCGACTGCACCACGGAAAGATGTAAATTACTACCTTGACTTGAATATCTGATCTAAAATTGGCTTTGCCTTCATCACCGCCCGCGCCCGATGGCTGAGGCGGTTTTTTTCTTCCATGGAAAGTTCTGCCATGGTTTTCCCCAACTCCGATAATAGAAAAATAGGATCATAACCAAACCCGCCTTTCCCACGCTCATCGGGGATGATCTCGCCTTCGCAAAAGCCTTCGAATAAATAGATATCCTCAATATTACCTGTCACTCTGAGGGAGCCGCTTTTAGGCGACTGAAGAGTCTCTTTACCTGACCTGAGACCCTTCGCTTCGCTCAGGGTGACATGATTGAGGTAATTTGATGGAACCGCAACCGCAATCGTGGCATGGAAGCGCGCCGTCCATGGGCGCGGCTTGTCCTGGAGATTCTGTATCAGAAATGCCCGGCGCCCCGCATCGGAGAGTTTTTCACCGTTAGTAGAACCATAGCGTGCGGAATATAGACCCGGTGCGCCGTCAAGCGCGTCCACTTCCAACCCTGAGTCATCGGCGAGGGAGATCAATCCGCTGGCTTGGGCGAAGGCAATTGCTTTCTTGGATGCGTTCTCGGCGTAGGTCTGCCCATCTTCGACGACATCCAGAGCAAGATTGATCTGTGCAGGTGTGACGAGTTCGATCCCTGTATCCTTCAACAGGTCTTTTAATTCTTTTACTTTTCCTTTGTTATTTGTTGCAAGGAGGAGTGGGTTCATAGGGCCTTACTCTTCGTTCAAAACAGAGGTGCCTTTTGTAATTTTCTCTCTTGCCCATTGGGCATGTTCACGCACCAGTGGCTCGTTATCGTTCAATGCGCTTTGTAAAACGGGCAAGGCGTGCATGTCGCCTGTATTGCCAAGCGCAACGGCAACATTGCGCAGATAACCGCGTCGCTTGGCGCGTTTGACCGAGCTTCCCTTAAAGCGTTGATTAAACTCCTGAGCGGTAATGGACAATTCTTCAGTCAGAGGCTGCGACGGGCTGTCATCGGCAAATGCGGGATCACCCTCCCCAGCGAATCGATTCCACGGGCAGACTGCCTGGCAGATGTCGCAGCCGAAAACCCAACTCCCGATCTTGTCCCGCATTTCAACTGGAATCTCATCTTTCAGTTCAATGGTGAGATAGGAAATGCAGCGGGTTGCATCCAGAGTGCGGTCCGGGAGGATACAGTCGGTGGGGCAGGCTTCGATACAGCGTGTGCAGGTACCGCAGTGGTCAGCGACGAAGGGCGCGTCAGGCTCGAGGGCAAGGTCAAGCAGGATTTCCGAAAGCAGGAAGTATGATCCATGCTTTGGATGGATAAGACAGGTATTCTTGCCGATCCAGCCGATGCCGGCGCGTTGGGCGAGATCACGTTCCAGGATGGGACCCGTATCTGTATACCAGCGATTCTTTATCGGGCTTCCAGCCAGCTCTTCGATAAATTGAACAAGTTCCCTCATCCGAGCGGGGAGAATATCGTGATAGTCGTCCCCCCAGGCGTAGGAGGCAATTCTTCCTGTCGCCCCCTCCGCTTCGACTACATTCGCTTTGCTCGTTCCGCTCAGTGCGAGAGGAGGCGAGTACGGCGTCGCAAGCACAAGGATGGATTTGCATTCCGGGAGGATCTGGCGAGGGTCGGCGCGGCGCTCGCGGGAGCGGTCGGTCGCGAGATAACCCATCGTACCGTGCCGTCCCTGTGCGAGCCAGCGTTCGAATGTGGAGTAGTGCGGGGGCGGGTCAGGAGTCGTCACGCCAGCCAGGATGAATCCCAGCTGGCGTGCTTTTTCTTGAATGGTTCTTTTTAAGTCGTCTCGTTCCACGACCTTATTGCACTGTGATTCTTACAAAGATAATTTCCCCAAAGGTTACACCTGTCGGGTTCGACATTTGCCAGGCGCTTAGATATTCGCCGGCTGCATCAGGCGCCTGAAACTGGACGGAGACCTCTATCTCCTGCCCTGGCTGGACAACCTCTGCCAACGGCTGGAACTGACCGGACATGTCGTCTGCATAGCCGGCGTAGACGAGCTCGTAGCCCGCTCCCCATGGGCAGGAGCCGTTGTTCTTGACCCGCCAGGTCTTGACGAAATCCTGCCCTGGCGACATGCTGGTGCCATCCGGGATGTTGACGTCCACGGTCGCGGCGTCGATCGAGAGACTGTCACAAAG
The DNA here is from genome assembly GCA_025938055.1 of Anaerolineales bacterium. The sequence goes on from JAICQC010000290.1 coordinate 3,079, forward strand.
CGCCACAACTGTCCCCTCGGCGTTAGTCACCTGCGCAAGCGGTGGGGCAGTTATGGTACTGGTTATTTGAGGCGCGGAGGTTTCGGTGGGTTCGGAGGGTGTGGCGGTGAACGCCGCCGCCGTCAGAGTGAACTGCGAAATGACGGTACTGGCGGCGGAGGTGCGCACGGCTGCCACATCGGGAGTGGGTTCTCCCGTGGGCGTGTTCGCAGCTCCACAGGCGGTCACCAGAACGGCGATCAGCATCACGCTGACGGTCAGTTTGAGTTTCATAGAACCTCTTTATCCCTTGCTGTCCGATTATTATCTGACTTCGATCACAACCGTCAACATCGTGCCAAAAAAGACGCCAGCATCAGTTTGCATCCGCCACGTGGCAGAGTAGGTGCCTGGTGTAGTAGGTGCGGTCAAGTCAACACCCAGATCAACGGTCTCACCACCGGCCACGAAATCCGCCGAGTTTGAAAACTCAAAATTCTCGGGATCCAATGCCTGATCACCCGCGACGAAAGCCAGCGTGTAGCCCTCATCCCATGTGCAGGTACCGGTGTTCTGGACGCGCCAGATCTTTTCGAAATCGGCACCTGGGTTGAGGACCGCATTGTCGGGTATCGTGACGTCTGCCACATAGGAACTATTGTGACAGGCATCTCCCAGAGGCGCAGATGTGTTGACCGGCGCGACGGGCGACCCTGAAATGGGTGTAAAGCCTGCCAGCGGAGTGGTATTGGTGCCTGGAGTGGTGTTGAAAGACAGTGTAGGGAGTGCGCCGCCGGGCGTGACTGATGCTGCTCCATCAGCAGTGGGCAGTGCCAGGGTAGCCAGAGGCATGGCTGTGTTAGTGGGAGGCGGCGTGTCGGTAGGCGCGGCGAGGGCGGTTTGAGTCAGTTGTGCGGATATTTGTCCCATGGCTGTTGCGACGGCGGCAGTGTTGATGGCGTTGACATCCACAGTTGGTGCGGGTGTAGCGGCTCCGCCACAGGCTGCCAGCGTCAGTGCGGCGGCAACCAGAACGAGCAGAGCGCGCCGCGGGAATTTTCGAACAAGCATACGGTAACCTCCATGAAATGACGGTCAAAATGATGGGCTGGAAGGATGACTACAGTCATTCCTTCCAATTTCATTATACCGCCAAGGCGGTATTCAAGCATATTCCAGGCTTTTTAAGGTGTGTCTGTTTCCGTAGCCGTTACGGTGGGTGTCTCGGTGGAGGTTGGCGTGGCAGTGGCTGTCGAAGTGACTGTAAAGGTCGCGGTAGGCGGAACAGCCGTTGTAGGCGGGAGATTCGTGGACGTGGCTGTGGGCGCCTGGGAACTCTGGCGCGTGATGCGCGGGTTGATCCAGAGTGCAAAATCCTCATGTGATGAGCCGTTCGCAAGCACAGACAGAATGAACTTCACGTTTTCTCCGCTCAGGGTGCTCAGGTCTATATTGATGGGGTAGACCTGTCCTTCATAAACCTCGCGCCACTGACCGAGCGTCCGCACGGAACCGTTCCCGATCTGGTATTGCAGGCGGAAGATCATGTCACAATCGTTGGCTTCATGCAGACAGCCAATCGATGCCTGAAAGCGGTCGCCGGACTGGATGCGGAACGCTGGATATTTGCCAATGATCATGCCGTTGTTGCCTCTTTCAGGATAAGTGAGCAAGCCGTTTCCCTGCGTCCTGCCGTCCTCCAGCCTGGGGGAGCTCAGCGACCTCACAAATCCGCGGTCGTCACCATCAGAACCCGGGCAGGGGAGGTCACGTGACTCGTTCTGCCAGCTTGCCTCACAGAAACTGGCAAGCAAGTCGTAGCCTGTAACCGTGTAGCCCGTGACGTTTATATCCACATAGAAGTTCGAATCAGCTGATGGACCAATACCAAAAACCACGTTCGAGCTGTTGCGGAGCTGCCAGAAGCCGCGGTAGTGACCGTTCTGGTTTGGCGCTGTCATGTTCACTGCAAGGTCCACGGTTTGTCCCGGACCCACGCTGGTGGGTATCTGGATGGTGGTCGAGGCTCCGAAACGTTCTCCGCTCACAAAGACGAGCGCATAGGATGTGGTCCAGGTGCAGGTGCCAACATTTTTGAGTCGCCAGATCTTGGTGAAGCTGCCACCCAGGGGCACATTCGAGCCGTCGGGATAAGTGACGTCGCTTACGAAGCCAGCCGCGTCACAACGACTGGCTGGGACCGAAGTCAGCGGGGGAACCGACGTAAAGGTGTTGACTACAATAGGCGTTCCCGTTGGTTGAGAGATGGAAAGTGTGGGCGTGGGCGAGAATTGTGTGGATGCGGCTGCCTGGGTGGACATGCCCTCCAACGTTTGCGCGGCAGACGTGTACAACGCGTCCAGTGTTGCGGCAGGCTGCGGGGTTGCACCTGTAAACTGACTACAGGCGAGGGCCGCTGCAGCCAGAGCGAGGATAGGAATAAGGATGTTCTTGAAACGCGTGCTATGCATGAATGCCTCCGTGTAAAAAATCAGCAGTCCATAAGACGCTGGAAACAGCAGCAGAGTTCCCAAACAAAAAGAGCCGGTGATTTCCGCCGGCTCTTTTTGTTTTCTATTCACACAGACTCGGAAGTACTACGGGAGCAAATTCCTGGTAGCCGGGAGAGTTAACGATCACTTGCACCCAGCGCTCGTTTTGAGAGGAATCCCTGTGCTGAGACCATTCCCGCTGGGCAGACTTGGTTGTCGCTTCGGTGAAGGTCAGGCGTTTGAAGGGGCGGAACAGCAGCTTTTTATCGCTGACAGTGTCGACCAGTTCGGTCATCAGACCTGCGATCAACTGCATCACGTCTTCGCGCTCGACGAAGCTCATTTCGAGGTCAAGCTGAGGAAA
>JAICQC010000223.1 GCA_025938055.1 Anaerolineales bacterium
AACAACCTGACGCTGGAGGAGTACCTGGCGTTTTTGATGCGTGCCTGGAAGGAGACCTACCGGGTGCTGGTGCCGGGCGGCAGGGCGTGCATCAATATTGCGAACGTGGGGCGCAAGCCATATATCCCATTGCACGCTTCGATCATGCAGGGGATGATCGATCTGGGCTTTTTGATGCGGGGCGAGATCATCTGGGACAAGGCGGCTTCGGCGAGCACCTCCACGGCGTGGGGCTCGTGGCAGAGCGCCACCAACCCGACACTGCGCGATACGCACGAGTACATCCTGGTGTTCTCGAAGGGCAGCTACCGCCGCGAGAAGATGGACGGGCGCGTGAGCACCATCTCGAAGGATGAGTTCCTTGAGTTCACGAAATCGGTGTGGGGGTTCCCGTCTGAGTCGGCGCGCAAGGTGGGGCACCCGGCGCCCTTCCCGGTGGAATTGCCGTACCGGTTGATCCAGCTCTATACGTTCTCGAACGAGATCGTGCTGGACCCGTTCATGGGCTCCGGGCAGACGGCGCTTGCGGCGCGCAAGGCGGGCAGGCATTTTACGGGGTATGAGATCAGCAAGGAGTATATCCGGCTGGCAGAGCGCAGGATCTGGAATGGGAAGTAGATAATAGAGAGCAGAGAGTAGAGAGTGGAGGTTGGAGAGCAAGGGTGGAGGGGGTTTCTTTCGCCAGAGCCGCTATAACGTGAACAGAATAATCGCCACAAATGCCAGGAGGACGCCGAAGGCTTGCAGCCAGGTGAGCCTCTCTTTCAGAATGATCCAGGCGAGCAGGACGGTGGAGGCGGGGTAGAGGGCGCTGAGCACCGCGGCGACATCCAGGCGACCTGCCTGCGCGGCGAGCACGTAGAAGGCGTTGCCGCCGATATCGAGCACACCGTTGATGATGGAGAGTCCCCAGATCTCGCGCGGCGGCAGGGCAGGCTGGCGCGCGAGGAGGGCGTAGACGCCCAGGACCAGGAATCCGGCAAAACGCGCCGCCGCCAGGGGCCAGAAGAAGGCGTTGAGGGTGGCGCGGTGGAGGGTGAGGAAGTATATGCCGAAGAACAAGCCTGAAAACAGAGGCAGACGCAGGTCTTTGAGAGAGAAGCGCCAGTCCCCCAGCCCGGTCTGCGAGATGAACCAGACCGCGGCAAAGGCGAGCAGGAAGCCGATCAGGGTGGTGGCGGAGGGCGCGCCGAGGGTCAAGAACCCGAAAACCACCGGGATGAGGGCGGCGAACAAGGCAGAGACCGGCGCGGCGATGGTCATTTGCCCTGCGGCGAGAGCACGGTAGAGGATGAGCAGCCCGGTGAGACCGATGAGGCTGGAGCCTGCGCCGAGGAACATATCTTCCGCGGGGGGCAGAGGTTCACGCAGGAGCAGGGCGAGGAGGGTGAAGGGGAGCATGCCGGCGATCTCTGCCAGGAAGAGGACGCGGTAGGAGCTGGTGCGTTTGCTGGCGAGCCCGCCGATAAAATCTCCCGCGCCCCAGGTGAGGGCGGAGAGGATGCCATAGAAGATGGACAGCAAAGTGGTGTTTTCCTTCTCGATGGAGATGCATAAAAAGGAGACCCTGGGCTTTCTTTGCTTCGGGTCTCATTTTTATGGCTTGTTCGATTATAAGCGAAGCGTATCCTGTTCTTGCGAGTAAGCGAATTGTGTGGTTGGTTTCGAGGGCTGATCGGAGTTTGCGTTGGCGCTGGTAGTTGATGCCCAGCACAGTGACCTCATATTCAACAGGTCCCTCAGGCGCCTGCCACGAGATACAAATTATGCCCTGACCAAACCTGGTCAGGGCATAGCGAGTTTTTTGTTATTGATCGCTGCGAAAAATTACGCGGTCTGGTACCCACTCCACCAGTTGCGCAGGAAGCCGTACAGGCTCTCGTTGCCTTCGGAAAAGCCTGACAGGGCGGTACAAACTTTTTGTGAGGTCAGCGCCAGAGCCTACTGGTCTTCGGGCGCCAGCTTCCCTGCCGCCTTTGCGCGGTCCAGGACCTTTTGGGCGTTCTTGAGGAGCGGCATGTCGATCATTTTTCCATCCAGCGCGAAGGCGCCCTTGCCTTCCTTCTGGCTGGCGGCAAACGCCCGGACGACGCGCTGCGCGTATTCGATAGCGTCCTCGGAGGGAGTGAACGCCTCCTGTCCCACCGCCACCTGATTCGGGTGGATGATCTGTTTCCCGCTGAAGCCCAGCCCGGCTGCCTGCTCTGCTTCGAGGCGCAGTCCCTCTGCATCGCGGAAGTCGATGTAGACCATGTCTATCGCCTGGAGTTCGTTTGCGGCGCAGGCCGTGACCACCGCCGAGCGCGCGTAGAGCACCTCGGTCGCTTCCTTTGTGCGAGTCGCGCCGACCGAGGCGGCGTAGTCCTCCGCGCCGAAAATGATCGCTTCGAGGCGCCGGTCTGCCCTGGCAATCTCTTTGATGTTCAGAATCCCCCGGGCGGTCTCCACGCCGACGAGCATACGGATTTTGCCAACCGGCATCTTACTGGAGAGCTCGTACATCTCGATGTATTCGCTGATCTCTCGGACCTGCCTGGCAGTTTCGATCTTGGGCACCACGACAGCATCCGGGTTGGCGGCGACGGCGGCAGCGAGGTCGAACTTCTCGAAGCCTGAGCCAAGCTGTTGATGCGGATGCAGCGCTCGGAGGTTCCGAAGTCCAGTTCCTTCATCGCCTGTGCAATGACGGCGCGCGCCTCGCTCTTGCGCGTGATCGCCACGCCATCCTCCATGTCCATACAGATACAGTCCACACCGAGGGTGGCGGCTTTTTCGATCTTGCGCCGGTCGTCGCCGGGCATGTAGAGTAACGCGCGTCGGGAATGCATACGATCTCCGTTTAAAGGTTGGAAGGTTTAAGGTTTGAAAGTTACTTGCCAGCCTTTTAACTTTCAACCTTTGACCGTTTCAAGAACATGGCTGTCCGTTCGAATTCCACCACAATTGTACCGTCTGGTTTTTTACCGGTGCATTTGATGCGTACGATGCCTGCATTGGGGCGTGACTTCGACTCGCGCTTTTCGATGATCTCGCTTTCGGCGTAGATCGTATCGCCGTGAAAGACGGGGTTGGGGTGAACAACCTTATCGTAACCCAGGTTTGCCACAATTGTACCTTCGGTCAGCTCCGCGACCGTTAGACCAATGACCAGCCCGAACGTGAACACGCCGTTGACCAGCCTCTTCCCGAACTCGGTCTTCGAAGCAAAATCCTCGTTGACGTGCAGCGGCTGGCTGTTCATTGTCAATGCGGAGAAGAGGACGTTGTCCATTTCGGTGACGGTGCGTCCTGCATGTTTGAACTTCATCCCCACTTCGAGTTCGTCAAAATATTTTCCGGGCATAAGTTCTCCTTTGTCGAACGTCGAATGTTACAGGTCAAAGGTCAGACGTTCGACGTTTGACTTTCGACATGGATAAGTATTTGTTCGCGTTCCACCGTTTGCCCCTGTTTTACAAGCAACTTCTTTACTATTCCATCCATCGGCGCCTGGACACGGATCTCCATCTTCATCGCTTCCAGCACTAACAGCGTCTGACCTTTCGCAACCGCATCCCCTTCGCTGACGTTCACCGCGCGGACCTGCCCGGGCATGGGGGCGGTCAGCTCACCCGCGGCGTGGTGCCCACCGTGACCGCGAGTGCGCGCGTCAGATGATTTGGTCAATACGAAGGTCTGCCCATTGATCGTCACCCAGCGTCTAGCGTTATCAGAGGAAACGTAAGCAGTAAGGCGTTTGCCGTCGACAAGCAAGTCCAATTTACCATCTTTTGTCTTGATGATTTCAACCTCAGCCGTTTCATCTCCGATGGTGGCGCGATAGGATTTGCCTGACGGTATTAGGTCAACGAGGACTGTTTCGTCGTTGTGATCAAAGGAAAACTTCACCTGGTCGATTCTCCCAGTAACGCGTCGGGAATGCGCCCACCTGTCATGACGCAAATTACATGCAATTGACTATCTATCAGCCCACAGCGAACTCCATAATGTTGTGTTTGGCAATTGAACGTTACATTATAAATCTGGCTATCTGGATGCTCTTCCATAAAAGCAACGAGGTGTTTGGTTGCCTCAAGATTATGGGAAATGTTCTTCACAACCATAATGTCCAATCGGCGCTTCAATGTGGATATCAAATCTTTTGCTGGAGCAGGGTCTTCGAAGTAGTGAATATCTGGATGATCGGGGGACCTCATTAACTCTGCCAGATCAGAATTTTGCTCCAGATATGGAGCTAGGATCTTGCTGGATAAAATAGCTGAGAAAAATTCCTGATCGGAACGTTTATCCATTGTTTCCACCTATTCGAAACCCACTTGGGGTTTTCCATGGGCTGTAAGGATCGACTTCATTTGAACTCGGAGCTTGGGATTTGGGAGCAAAAATATCCGCTAACGATGCAGCAACTAAAGATTCAAATGATGGTTCAGGTGCTGGGCTCCACTTGAACTTTGTTTCTACCCAGCGAGTCGTCACTTCGCCATAGGCAAAATCGGGATGAGATAGCAGAGCTTGCATGAAATCGATGTTTGTGACGACGCCATGCACAATAAATTCCTGCAACGCGGCTTGCATCCTCTGGGTAGCTGTCTCGCGATTCTCTGCGTGGACGATCAGCTTTGCCAGCAGGGGGTCGTAGAAATGCGTCACATCATCGCCTGCAGTAAAGCCTGAATCGACTCGGATACCGGGTCCGCGCGGCTCGATATATTGCAGTAGTTTTCCAGTGCTCGGCAGAAACCCGCTGGCGGGGTCTTCGGCGTAGATGCGGCATTCGATAGCGTGTCCGCGCTGAGTGAAGTAAGACTGGTCGAAGGGGAATTTCTCTCCCGCCGCGACTCGGATCTGCCAGTGGACGAGGTCGATGCCAGTGACAAGCTCGGTGACGGGATGCTCAACCTGCAGACGAGTGTTCATTTCAAGAAAATAGAAGCTTAAGGTATCGGGGTCAACGATGAATTCTACGGTCCCGGCGTTGTAATAATTCACGGCTTTCGCGGCGGCAACCGCTGCTCCCCCCATTTGCTCGCGCAATTCCGGTGTGAGCAGCGGCGAGGGTGTCTCTTCGATGATCTTCTGGTGCCGTCGCTGCACGGAGCATTCGCGCTCGAAGAGATGGACGAGATTCCCGTGCTGGTCGCCGAAGACCTGGAACTCGATGTGACGTGCTTTCGCTATGTACTTTTCGATCAATAATCGTTCATCACCAAAAGCATTCAGGGCTTCGCGCCGGGCGGATTCGATGGCTTCTTTCAATTCACTTTCTGCATGGACGATGCGCATCCCTTTCCCGCCGCCGCCCGCCGCGGCTTTGACCAGGACCGGGTAGCCAATCTTTTTTGATGCTTGCGAAAAATCCTCCTCGGTTTCCAATCCTTCATAGCCCGGGACGGTCGGCACGCCCGCCTCCTTCATGCGGATCTTCGACTCCGCCTTATCGCCCATGAGGCGGATGGAATCGGCGGAGGGGCCGATGAAGGTCAGGTTAGCAGAGGCGACTGCGGCTGCGAACGCGGCGTTCTCCGAGAGAAATCCATAGCCCGGATGGATGGCATCCGCATTCGTCTGCTGTGCGGCGCGGATGATCTTCTCCATATTTAGATAGGACTCCTGCGGGGCGGCAGGTCCGATATGGATCGCTTGATCGACATACTGAACGTGCTGCGCGTTTTTGTCCGCATCCGAGTAGACCGCGACAGCCTGAATGCCAAGCTCTTTGCAGGCGCGCATGATGCGGATGGCGATCTCGCCGCGGTTGGCAATGAGGATCTTTTTGAACATTAGAAAAAATTCTGGACGAAAAAGATGACTGTGCTGAGGATCAGGCCTGCAAAGAAAAACATGTAGCCATAGCGAATATACCGGTATTTCTCATTTAATAGATATACACCCGAATAATAAATTTCCCTGATCATGATCTCATAGGTGCGGTCCGAGTCGTTCATGATCTCTTCCAGGTCCCTGGCATATTCCTCGTATGGAACATCCACATAGTTCCCAAAAAAGAGCGGACTGTAATCGGGGTCGTGGACGGAAAATTTCTTGTGACGGAACCCCGACAATTTGGGGATCACGGTCATGAGTGCCAGAAATGTGGTGACCAGCAGGAAGCCGACCAGAACTGTGATCGATACGGTAAAGCGCGGGTTGGCAACCTGCGTCAGCGAAATGGATAGCAGCACAGACGAAATGCTGAGCAGGATGTTCGCCTTTGTGTCTGCCATGCGGCTGAAGCTGATCAGGTGAAGACGCGTTTCACGCAGCATGTGGTCGAGCTGCTGGCGAGGCTCCTTAATATGCATCTTACTCTCCTTTCAAGGCAGCGAGCAAATCACGTTCCCTTTCTGCGGTGATGCCCGCCCTCCACGGGTGATCGGGTGGACGCCGGCGTGCCCACTCGAGCGTGTCGCGCACGGTCTCTTCCAGCGGGCGGAACGTCAGCCCGGCTGCGATGGCTTTGGAAATATCCAGACGCGCGAACCCCGCATTTTCTTCATCATCGGGGATCCAGGTTGGCATGTCGCTCCAGGCTTCCACGTTATGCTTGTTGAGGAATTCGACGCTTGCCCATCTGAAGTTCGCGTCGCTGCCGGTCACCTCTTTGCTTACCTCGAGTAGTTTGCCGATGGTCAGTTCGTAATCGGGACCCGTCGCGTTATAAACACCAGAGGCATTCTTCTGGATCAAGCTGATAATAAACTCAGCAAGGTCGCGCGCATCGATGATCTGGATCGGCGCCTCCGGCTTCTGCGGCGCGAGCACGTCTCCGCCGCGTGCCACGCGCACGGGCCAATAAGTGAAGCGGTCTGTAGGGTCGTGCGGACCAACGACCAAGCCGGGGCGGACGATCAGGGCACGCTCGCCGTAGATATCGTGCACTACCTGTTCGCACAACGCCTTGAGCGGACCATAGGTCTCGCCAGTGATTTCCTCGGTGGTTTCGTCCGGAAGCTTTCCCACAGAATCGGACTCATCCATGCCGAGCTTCTTGAAGTCGTTATAGACGGAGATGGTCGAGATGAAGACGTAACGTGCGACGTTCTCTTTCAGAACCTCGGCGGAGAGGCGGATGATGCGCGGGACATACCCTGCCACATCGATCACCGCGTCCCAGATGCGCCCTTCGAGCTTACTAATGTCTTTTTCACGGTCGCCGAGGATCGTTTCAAGTTGCGGGAAGAGGTCCGGGTTCGATCTGCCGCGGTTGAACAGCGTGACTTCGTGACCCCGCTCGAGCGCCGCTTCCACGAGATGGCGCCCGACAAAGCGCGTACCGCCAATGATCAGGATTCGCATGTGTCCTCCACATCCCTGTCATTGCGAGCTCTGGTGGTCGAGTGCCGCGAAGCGGCGTATCGAGACCAGGGGCGAAGCAATCTCACATAGTGTATAAGAGATTGCTTCGGGCAGGAGAGCGCTGCCCTCGCAATGACGAGATGACCTTTTATTTCTTCACTCTTGTCAACGCTGCCTCGGTGGCTTTGGCTTCGTCACCGTCGGGCAAGATGTTGTAGGCGGTAATCAGCAGGTGATCCTCATCCACCAGGTTCACTTCGGTGTGCCAGCCCCAGTCGGGTCCGCCGTTGGGATCAGGGTAACCGCCGAGGACAAAGAAGCCGTTGTTTTTGGCGCTGCCTGTGCAGAACATGATGGCTGTGTTGTTGTGGAACGAATCCAGCCAACTGGCTTCGTAACGGTCAATCGTCGTGTTGTAGC
>JAICQC010000141.1 GCA_025938055.1 Anaerolineales bacterium
GCGAAAAAAGCCAGCAGGATTCGCCCGGGAGTCATGGGCGAGGGAGCCGTCCATCCGCGCAGATAATCAGGCAATGCCGAAAGCCAGGCACTTAATCCATTGGGCGAGAGGAAGAACAATGTCCCGCCCAGCAACAGGGTGATAACAAGCGATACGAGAGCGGGGCGGATTTCGAAATTTGACTTCTGGAGACTGGAAAGCAGAGACTGGGGAGTAGAGGCTGGGGGTGAGTCTGTTGTTTCATTTGGGGCTGGTTTTGTTTCGATGCCCTGAAAGAAAAGCCAGGTCAGCCCAAGCGTCAGCAAGCCAGCCCAGAGGGACGGACCTGAGAGAAGAGCAAGACCCGCAAAGACTCCGGCAGGGATAGCGCGCCCGTGTCTCCACATCGCCCAGGCGAAGAGCAGAAATGCGACCGCCAGCATCGTCCCATTTGCCTGGCGTGAAAGCGCAACGAGCCCCGGATCGATGGCGAAGAGAAAGGCAAGGATGAGCGCGGGACGCGGCCTGATCTTTTCCCGGAAAAAATAGGGGACAAAGACAAGCGCGCTGCCTACAACCGCCGGGATCAAGCGCGCCATAAAGTTCGTGGTGTTAATGACTGTGAATAAAATACTGGTAAGGAGAATATATCCGGGCTGAGAGCCCAGCAAGGGAGATTTTCCCTGTGCGATGTGCAGGGCTTGCAAAGCAAGAGTCGCTTCAGAGTCGTTCAGGGGTGAAGCACCCAGTTGAATCAAACGGAAACCCAGGGCTATAAGAAAGGCTAGCCAGTACAGCCAGCCTTCGTTTTTGAATGGGGAGGAATTCATAAAAGTATTTTACCCTCGATTATTAGAGCCACAGAGTGGCATTCGCGCTGAGCGGAGCGCCATGCTCTTCGGCACGAAGTCGAAGCACGGGACTAAGTATTCTCCTCATAAACGGGAGATTGCTTCGTCGCTTTGGTCTCGACACCTGCACGGTGCCAGTGTACGGTCAAGAAGAACACTTGATCTACTCGACCAGCAGCTCCTCGCAACGACATGAAATGATTACGGCACCTCATAAATCGTCACACTGCCCTGTTGAAAGACGGGTTTCAGGAAACGGTTAAGCTTTTCTTCATTCACGCGGTACGTGGTACGTTCCAGGTTGCCAACATAAACATAACGGATGTTATAACGATTGATGATCTCCTGTGTGATCGTCCAATCATTGACTGTATATAGAGTTTCGATATCCTGCTGTCGCGAGCCCTGCAAAGCATTGTCGCGCCATTGTCCTTCATGGTTCCCCCAGCCCAGGACAGTTGGCAGACCCGTATAGATCGAGATGCGCGCATAACTGGAATAAGCACCGCCGACAGCCTCCGCCACGATACCATCCGGCGCGGCGCGCAGCCACTGGATGGCTGCAGCTTCATCGGGGTTTTCGCGCTGGACGCGGTCGAAGTCATTCAGGCTGTACCCGGCTGGCGGGTTGAAGTTATTGGTCTTATTCAAAACGCTTAATACGGGATACGTGAGTCCAACAATCAGGACCAGGGTGAACAGCACGCTAAAAGCCAGATTGGCGGCACCGCGCAAGTTCCGAAAGAGCACAACGATGCCATAAGCAGCCGCGAGGCTCAAGACGATCCATGCCTGGTAATAAAATTTGAACGTTGTATTGATGCGGTATCCGAAGTTGTCGCGCAGGTATAAAAAGTCCGGTCCGACGATGAGCAGCGCGCCAAGCGCCATCATCAGCAGAACAAACGAGGATGGATGAGTCTCGGACCTGAGCAGGAATGCCAGCGCCGGGATGAACAATGCCAGCAGGGTAAGCAAACCAACAATGTACGTAAGCCGGCGCGCCATGCTATCGGCAATGAACGCGCCGATGTCCCGTCCCTGCTCCGCCAAAATCCCATTGACAAGGTCAGGCTGCAATCTCAATCCCATGAACCCGATCACGAACATGGCGATGATTAGCACGAGCAAAACTCCGAGCGCAGTCAACAAGCTCGTACGCCAGTCCGCGGGAGTCCTGTTCCGCCACAGATAAATCAGGTAAGCAAAGAGTGGGATGAGCAGTGTACCCCACATGACCCAGAGCTGTGCGCCGCGCGAGGGATACATGAAGTTCGGTAGAATGCCGCCGAGTTGGGAATCAAAACCGACATAAAACGGAAGATACATCAGGAAGGCAGACAGTGCGACCGGCACTCCCAGCAGAAGGATATCCTCGATCCGTTCCCAGCCCCAGCCTTCTTCCCGGACCCGCGCCAGCGCGTAGCTGAAAACGATCAGCGCCCCGGCGATCAGGATGTCCCAGGTGTTGAGGAAAGCCAGTCCGCCCAGCACGAGAGCAATGATAAGGAAGCCAGCTTTGTTAATCCGCAGCTCGCCAAAGAAGAGGTTTGTCCTGCCGCGCCATCCACCGAAGTAGAGATGTAGCGCCACTGCGATCGCCAGCAGGTTGAACGGCATCGCGAGTACGTGGGGATGCAGGTCGCCCAGCAGATAAGAGAAGAACGGGAATTCGTCGATCACCTCGCGGAAGGTGCCATTCAGGTCATAATCCTGGATCACGCGCGAGGCGCGCCACCACCACCAGAAGCGATCCGGCACCCATGCAAGAGTATTTGTGGGCGCATCTCGCAGTTCAGGGATATCCAGCCACGTCCAGAAATTGTTGCCCTCTTTCCACAGAAAGCCGCGCACATGCAGGACTTCGAGAAAACCTTCGGCATTGGAAACGATGAGGAGGAAGAGTGGACCCAGGAGTGGAAAGAAGAAAGAAGAGCGTGGGTGTGACGTTTGACCTTCGACCTGCAACCTTTGCCCCATTGCCAGCAGGTTATACAAAATCCCATACGCCCCGAGTGCACTCAAGCCGAAGATCAATGAGAGCATCAGGTTGAACGCCAGAGTTCCCGGGACGCCAGTGAACATCGCCAGCATGGATGCCATCACATAGCCGAAGTAGTAGTAGGAAATCGAATAGCCCGAGAGCCACAAGTCGCGCGGTGGGAAGGTTGGTGAGTTCAAGATGCCGTTGATGAACATCAACTCCATTGGCTTTTCGGTGCCAACGATCTCAGGGTTCGAGGCGCGCACGAACGCCATAAACCCAAATGCAAGCAGGAACAGAGCTTCGGTCGTGAGGATCAGCCGCCAATTCTCGCGGAACCAGTCTCGCATTTCTGACCTGCACTTGAGAAACGCCCAGGCGCTTAATCCACCCAGGACGACAAGCCCCAGCAGCAAACCACCCAGATCGTTCTGCGCGATGCGAAACGAGGCGAACAACCAGAAGATGTATCCCCAGATCAGCAATCCCAACGCGCGCGCAATCGTATAGCCCCGGTCAGCCAGCGCCGGGAAGAGATAAAAAGCCAGCGGGAAGGTGAGCCAGCCAAGGAGCATAATGAGGATGTACCAGGAGAGGAAAGCTATCATGCAGAGTTAATCGAGTTCAGGAAGAGTATATGTGCCATCTGAGCTGGCTTCGAGGTCGTATACTTTCACGACCGCCTGCAGATTGATCGGACCATAGATATGAGGGAACAAATCCCCAACAGGAACGCCTGGGGGAGGCGCGCCGGATGGCGGTTCCCAGCGTACTTCCGAGGAAAGGAGCGCCGGATCGATCATGAGCAGGAGCAGGTCAGACTGACCCTTATAAAAATTCTCGGCAACAGGCAGAACCTGTATGCTGGTCGAACAATGGATAAAGCCTTCGCTCTCAAGACTTTCCGCGCGATAGTCACCCTGCTGACGAGCTTCGTGCCATGCCTTGCGCGTCGTAATATGGTAGATCATTCGTTCCTCTCTCCTCACCCAATCCATGTCTGTTCCCGCCGCGGGGAACAGTCTTAATGAATCACCTCATAGATTGCCGTCTTCCCATCCCGATATACCTCCTGCCAGTACTCCCCCTCGAACTGTTCGAACTTGGCAATACCTTCAGGCGGATACGCGGCGTGTTCGAGCTGACCGACGATAATGTAGCGTACATCATATTTATCGAGAACCTCATTTGTATATTCGATATCGACGGCACTGTAGAAATTATTGACCTCCGCCACACGCGCTTCGACCCAGGTAGAGGTGAAGAGACGCTGCTGGCGTTGGTGCCAGTTCCAGCCCACGACTCCCGGCAAACCGGTGTAGATCGTGAAGCGGGTACACCAGCGATACTCGGAACAATTCGCCTCGACAATGACCGGTGATCCCTGTACATTATCCTGCATCCAGCGGATGGCGCGGTAATCCTCGCTCAAGTCCAGGCGTTGACCGAAATCGTCGTAGTGCGCATAATTCATGAAGGTCATTGAGTCCAGGGTACGCGGCGCCTCCACGATCCAGCGGTCGCGGATTTTGCCGATCACGCCGGTCACCGTAAACAATGCCGCGCCCGCGATCAGGAAGATCATGGCGGTCTGCCAGAAGACGCGCCATCCCGGCAGCCAGCGGAAAAATGCCGGGAGCGTCCATGCCAGCGCCGCCCCCGCGCTGATCGCCAGCAAAATCCAGGACTGCATATAAAACTTGAAGATCGTGTTCTGTCTTCCAATATCACCGCTCACCACCACCACTTCCACAACAATGGTGATCAACAGGGCAGTGCCGATCATGAACAGGGAAAATCGTTTTGCGTCCGTCAGATCTGGGCGTAGCAGCAAAATGCCTGCCCACATGGCAACTGGCAATGCGACCCAGCCGATGCTTACTTTGAGGTATGCCAGCAGGAGCAGTATCAGGACGAACACCACCAGGGCGCCTTCGATCAACAACGCGAAGGGTTTCAGTTTTCGCAGCGCCGAGACCGGCGTGGATGCCATCCATTCATGAGTCTCCCAGACCATCCAGGAAACGATGATGAACAGGAAGACCAGCCAGTGCGTGAGGTATGACCAGATCGGTGTCTTTGGTCCCGTCCATGGGTCGAGGGCGCTGTATGCCTGGCTGTACCAGGCACGGTAGGGCTCATAAAGAACGTTCGAAAGCAGGTACAGGGCGATCACCGCGCCCGCGGTCCATGCGATCCGGCGCAGGAGGGAAGTCCCCTCCGTGTAGCGAAAGACTGCATATCCAATGGCAATCATGCCGATGAGCAGATAGGTGTACGTGTCAGATAGGTTGGCGGGATAGAACACGCCGATGATTAGTCCACCGACTGCGATTCCCAGCGCAGCCGCTAGCGGGCTTCGCCACTTGGCGCGACCCAACACAACGGCAAGCGCCCAACTCACGGCAAGCAGTGCCAGCGGGATAGCGATCATGTGCGCATGCAGGTCGCTGTAGATAAACGTGAACAATGGGAACTCGGTGATCTCGTTGCCGCCCAGTGGAGGCAGGACGCGGCTCGGGTTCCAGTACCAGTCTCCGGGTCCCAGCGGAAGCGGGATCCCCCGCAGAG
This sequence comes from Anaerolineales bacterium, assembly GCA_025938055.1. Next base: position 5,386 of record JAICQC010000141.1, read on the forward strand.
TCATCATGAATCCCTGAAGTGCCCAGCCCCAGCGTTGGAGAATCGAAATCGTCGGGTCCCAGCTGAACGCCCCCTGCGCGCCAAGCTCCTGCAGCTTGTGATAGACAAGCTGGATGGTGCCGAGATTGCCAAGCAAGATCGTGAGGACCGCGGCAGCTATTCCTCCGATAAACGGTAATCCATCTATATTATTACTGTGCTCTGCATCCTCCTGCCAATCGCGGGCACCGACAGCAAGCAGATTCCATCCGAGCGAGAACGCACAAACCCCAACGATCGCAAACAGTGTCGGCAGGATAAAGTTATAAGCAATGGATGGGACGATGCCAAGCAGTTTCACAGGCGTGGCAACCAGCACAAAGCCATAGTAGTAATAATTGATATAGCCGCCCGCGAACCAGGGATCATACGGCGGGAAGACCGTGCTCTTGATGACCGCGTTGAAATAGGAAAAATCCATCGGGCGCTCGCCGCCCTTGGCCGGATGCCACAGATCAGGATTTCCGATGCGGATGATCAGGTCCAGCACGAAGAAGGCCAGGAAGAGCGCTTCGACCGTCAGGAAATACCTGCGACGATTGCGCCATTCTTCGCGCAGTTCAGCGCGTTGGTAATAGGCAAGCAACCCACCAATGAGCAGCAGCAAACCAAATAGGATTGCAATCGTGAGACGCGTATTTGGAATGCCGACCGATCCGCCCAGCCAGGCGAGATAGCCGAATAGCACCAGCCCCAGCGCGCGGCTGAGGGGGTATCCCTTATCGGGAAGCCCGGGCATTGCCAGCCGCGTCAAGGGGTAAACAGCCAGACCCAGGATAAAGATGAAAACATACCAGATGACCAACCCCAAAACAGGATAGCGATTCTGGACCCAGTTGTAATCAAACAGGTCAGACCATGTGCCGCCGGCGCGTTGTTGCGTGAGCCTCCCTGCGGGCAAAAGCAGCGTGGAAAAATCGTCGAACTGGCGCGGGGTCAGCCTGACCACCTGTGAGAGATCAACTGTACTGAGGATCTGTTGCACCTTGGTAAGATCGAAATCCTCGTTCTTCTGGAAGATCATTACCTTGGGGTGATCGTAAAAAGTGAAAGCCTCTTCTGAAGCCTGATCGTTGATGACAATCGGTCCAAGCGTCGGATAGGTTTCGAACACGGCGACCAGGTCGTACCCAAGCCGACCCTCGAACTGCCCCGGCTGACCGACACGGTAACACCAGATGATCTCCTTGTCTGCCGGGCAGCCGATCAGTTCTCGGTAATACAGAGTGGTGAGCGGGTAACGCTCCGGCAGGCGCGTGATCTGTCCATATTGGTGGTTGGTGGGGATGAGGATGTAATCTGTGTCGTTGAGGATCGTGACAAAACGGTTGAGTTTGTCAGGATTATCGTCCCAGTAGACCTGCAAGTTCAAGTCGCCGCGGTAGATGCCGCCGAAGGCGTCATACCCGTCCACGCGCATCGGGAGCGGATAATCGTAATCCGTTTCGTTGGCAACGGTCGCGCCACGGATCTCGAGGATGCCATCGTCGATGGCAAGACTGAGGAAGTATTGCGAACCGCGCGTGAGCGAGATGGGTTTGTTGAGCTCTATCGTATGAGACTCACCACGCGGGTCCCCGTTCGACGCGAAGTCAGATGTCAGTGTGGCGGTGGCAAGCGCCTGCTCAGGCGTTGGATTCGGCACATCGGATACGATCACGTTGAGCGTCGAGGTAGGAGTGAGTTTGTTGATCGCGTGTCCCAGAACAATTCGATCCAGAGTCCCATCGCTCTGCGCGACAAAGGAAGCCTCGTAAGGCTGACCCGCCTGGATGATTCCATCCACCGGGAAAGGCACAGGCTGGTTGTAGATGGAGTCCTCTGCCTGGATCTGGAGGTTGATCGGACCCGGCACATTTTGAAAGATCCAGCGCGAGGCGGCAATGCGCGGTTCTTCACGCAGATAAATACTGTGGAACGCGAACGCCCAGATGGCAGTCAGGGCAAGGACCGTGACCCCGAGAATGCTTGCAACGACCATTCGGAGTGAACCCTTCGACGCGGCTGCGCCACTCAGGGCAGGCTGTCTGAACATTTGAACGTTAAGACCCGCCAGCTCGAACACAAACCAGGCTGCCATCATCGCCAGCAGTGGATAGATCGGCAGTTGGTAGCGCATGGTGGGATTGAACTGCAGCGATTGCCACAGGAAATAAGCCGCCGTCCAGCCCCACAGGAGCGCGTGGCGCCATTCGCCTTTGAGGATGCGCCAGCCCATGTAGAGGAATCCTGCCCACGCCAGAATACCAAGCGGCAAGCCCAGCCCCCAGACCGTCAGGTTTGTAAATGAAAAGAGGTGTGAACGCCGCGCCCATTGCAGGTTCCACGGCAGGTCGGCATCACCTTCCGCCTGAACACGCTGCTCGCGAATATTCGAAACCCACTGCGGGTTGAGCCCGATCCCATCGAAGGCGTATGGCTGAAAGATGCGGAAGGAAATGATGGTAGCGAGCCCACCGGCGATAAGACAGATGACGACGAGGGTCCAGTAGTCAGTATTCAGTTTCCAGTGATCAGCAAGCGAGTATCCGCTTTGCCTCTTTTGGATGAGATAACGCAGAATAAACGCAACAGGCAGCACAACCGCCAGCGGCGCGATGTTAATCTTGGAAGCCATCGCCATGCCGAGCGCGAGCCCAAAGCCGACGCTGAGGAGGAACAGTGGATTGGTAATTAGTAACACCTGCACTTGCATACGGTGCAAGTGTTGGAGATTTGAAAATTGCTTTTTAGCAGAGTATGAATTGTTCTCCAGCTCGCTTGATGACTCTTGAACATCTATTTCTTGTTTAATCGTCTCTATTACCAGCTCTCTGTCCTCTACTCTCTGTTCTCTATGTTCCAGAATCAGAACCGCAAACCAGAGCGCTAAAAATGCAAGCGCATTGACAAACAGGTCCACAGTAAAGAAATGCGATTGCTGGATCTGCATGACAGTCAGCGCGGAAAAGAGCGACGCCAGCAGCCCGACACGGCGTCCATAGAGTCGAGAGACAAGCAGATAGAGGAAAAAGATCGCGAACAGGTCTGCCAGCGCGGAGAACTGGCGCCCGAACTGCCTCAGGTTGGTCTGATCGGTGGCGTCTGCAACAATGCGGACGATCGTCATCGGCAGGTTGCCGTACACATAGAACGAAAAGCCGCGGTTGTATGGGTTAAGCTGGGATGTGGCGGTGCTGAAATAATCCCGAAGGTTCATCCATTGCTGTCGTTCTGGCGGGCAGGCTTCCAGGGGAATGCCGGGCTCGGCACATGTATGCGTGCGCAGGCTTTCGAGCACCGAGCTGAAATGATTCTCGTCCGGGTGCTGACCGCCTCCCTCGCCCCAGTTCACGCCCGTGAGGCGCAAATAACCCGCCAGCACGAAGACCAGCAGGAAAAGAACATCATAAATCCAGGGATATTTTTCGCGATGATTCATAATTCCACGTTCTTGTTATAGAGACACAAAAAAGATGGCTTCGCGAGAGCGTGTCTCAATGGCTACTCACTCGGCACAGAATAAATCCAAAAATCATGACCCGGCACATCCGAGTCAAACATGCGCAATTGTCCGTCAGGATACAGTGACTCAAGGACATTCAATGTTTCCTGATCGTTCGCTTCCGGAAGGTCCAGATCCGCCTTTACCATGAACAGCTTGGGTCCCGCGAATTCTACCGTCTGCGGCAAATTCTCCCGCTGGATCGCCATATCCCGGTTCGGGATTCCCGCCCACACCGCAGGCAGCCGCGTATCCACCCAGTGCGGGAACGGCACGACCCAGACGTTATCCGCGCTTTGCGGGCCATGGATCTGCTGGAATTCCTGGATCACTCTGCCCATGTCAGATGTATTCCATGATCCGTTGCGGAAGGATGTGTAATACTGGTTGAAGACCAGGTCATAGTTCTGCGTGGCGGAGAAAAAGAACAGGATGCCTGCCAGTCCCCAAGCCAGGGCGCTGCGAATCCCCCCGCGCCCAAAGCTCGTGAGGAGACCATCAAGCGCCATCGCACTGATGATAAAAGCCGGGATGTACGCGCCTCCAGCCCTGTTCAGCGCCGGGTTCTCGCCAGGGAACGCCAGCGAAAGGATGGACGGCATGAGCAATAATGGCAATAATGCAAGCAGGAATAGGTCCAGCCAGTGGCGGTTGCGAATGTAACGGACAAGAATGAGTGCGACACCCAGCAGGAACAACGCCGCGCTGATGATATCCAATGCCGGGCGATGTGTGACCGAATGGACCCAGATCTCCCCATCGTCATAATTGAACATCTTGAGCGCATTCCAGAGATTGGAGAAGAAGATCTGAAGTGCCGGACCCGGCAAGGGCTGTTCTACCCCCCCCAAACGCGTAAACGCCCGAAAACCGAATACCGCTGGGTCGTCGAACCAATATCGCAGAAGCGGCAGGAAGACGAACATGGATACCAGCGCCAGCATCAGCAGCCAGACGGGTAATTCTCTGCGGGCGCCTTTCGACTGCGCGTGCAGCCAGTAGATTATGAATGCCGCGACGACCACGAACGGCACGATCCGCATGGGGCTGTAGCCGTGCAAGCCGATGCCGAGAAAGAGTCCTGAGAGCAGGAAATCATTGCGGTTGCGCGTCCGCAAGCCTCGGATGAGGAAGAAAAGCGTCGGCGCGGCGAAAAGCGGATAAAGCGGGAAGCGCAAACCCACCCGGCTGATGACGTTGGGCCAATATCCAATAGCGGCAAAGAGAAGCGCAAAAAGTCCCACGCGCGCTCCGCCGATCTCTTTCCCGAGCAGGTAGATAAACGGCAGAGTCAAAAAGCCCAGGATGGCAGTGCCAAGCTTGAGGCTGATGAATGAAAGCCCC
>JAICQC010000039.1 GCA_025938055.1 Anaerolineales bacterium
AGGCAGCCCGGCTATAAGCGTTCAAGACCGTGTACAGGATCATCCCCAGCATTACAACACCGGCAAACTTTATCAGTGCGTTCCTCTCGTACATGATCCTGAAGATAAGCAGCATGGAAAGGGCAACCAGGATCTGCGCCCAGATGTTCGGTGCATTCACAGGTCCGCCGGCGCGCGCGGAAAGCGATTCGCCGTCAACCCGCGCCATCGTAATGGAGGCGAACTCAAAGAAAGTCTGTTGGTAGTTCTGGGTCAGGAACTGGTAGGTGCTGAAAGCCGACAGAGCAGCGGCGGTAATGATGATCACCCAGGTCGTCTGTTTCCAGTGGGAGGACTTCTGGACGGCAAAGATGATACAGTAAATGATAATGATGTCTTTCGCCAGGTTTAAGATGTCGTCCCAAGCCCTCTGCTTATCAGAAGCAACCAGGAATGAGGCAGCCACCACTATAAAATAAAGAATCAAAAAAATTTCAATGCGGAACGTCGTGGAATGAGAGGACAACGTCTGCCCGGCGTATAAATAACGGACAACAAGCGCCGCAGCAACCATAACCACAAAGGGCTCTATCCCACCAGGATAGCCCTGCTTTGCAAGCACATACGAAAGATTGACGAGAATGGCGACAATGAGAATATTTGCACCCAGATTGGGTTTGACGATGATCACAAAGATCATCATGATCCCGATCAATCCCAGCAGGCTGTACAAGCCAAAGGCAGTATTAATATTGCTGACGGCGACCACGCCGATCGCTGACACCGCGATGCTCATCAATATGTAAAATAGATCACTTCTTGTTATATTCATGGTTTACTCACTTCTTCTAAATAGCCTGCTCGCGTAACGCACTCAAAGGACAAAACTTTGCAGCGTACACATTGCGTTCACACCTTGAGGTAGCCTGCAAACCTGGTGTTCCTGAGCACAGATTCCACTTCATCATAATTGGTGATCAATTGCTGGAGCGTCTCCGGGTTCTGTCTCTTTAACCTGATTTTATCCGGGTCAATATCACTGACGCCCAGGTATGAACCCACAGCGGCAAAGCCTTCTCGTGGAGATCGCACGAGTTCTTCATAGACGACCTCCAGTATCTGTCGATCAGCGAAGCGTGCCCGGGTCGCCGCTTCTCCTTCCTCGATATGCTCGAGTCGCTTCACCAATTTTTCGGGATCGAGGGTCAGGTGTTTATCCTTCGGTCCACCTGAAATTCCAGATTTGGTCCACTGCCCTGTCTTAAACGCAATCTCCAGGGAAATGACTGTTTTCAGACGGTTTCGTCTCGTGAGGTGAATCACTTGGAGATCCCGGTGAGACAGCAATTTCTGCCATTCCTCATCTGTCAGATGATTGTAAAACACCTTGAAACCCACGACCTCTGTGGATCTGCTTTCTGGCTGGAAGACCGTGGAAAGGGTTTTCTCGAAATCCTTTCCGATCTGGCGGTTATGGTCTGCAAAGATCTCGTGGTACATCCGAATGGAGGGCGACGTTTTCAATCCGCCGGAGAGATAATTGGACCCTGTACGCGCCGTGCCAATAATTGCAAACCGCCGAGCGACCTGATGTCCGAAGACTCTAAAGTAAACTCTTTGAAGCCGATGCGTATAAAGTGAATAGGCTCGCTCACGCAGGTGTGAAAGAAGATGCCTGGCGTTCATCTATGGCGCCTTGGTGGATGGAGAATTCCAATCGATCACAATAAACCAGTCTGAAGGAATATCCTGCAGCATGTCCTCGCTCCAGAGCGACGGATCCCAGTTCGCGGTGGCATCTCCTTCTGCATAGGTTTTAGGGTGTCCACTATTATCTACAATGAAGCCACCGTATTCCTGCATTGCCACTGTCCATACCACGCATCCCTTCATCTCGTCACAAGCCTCTTCAATCTCTTCCCGTGTGATGTCTGGTCGGATGGCAAGTCGAGTGCCTTCAGGAATATCATATTGTGAATCACCTTTGCCGTCCGTTTTTCGGAACGGCGGGATGAACGCGGGCCAGCCATTTAGCTCACATACCTCCGGATCACAGGGATAATCATAGGCAAGGGTCACCGCATGCTCGATGCTTCCCTGGTCCACTTCGCAGCGGCGCACGATCCCTGCGAGTTGACCGATCCCGGCACCGCGTTGCCCGAACCCTTCCGGGGGAACCCCGGAATTCTCGGTATGATACCGGTATGCTCCACTGGCGAACCAGTTCCCGCCCTCGTCGATAAATCCCTCATTCAACCCCCATTCTTCTCCTGTATCGACATTGATCACAACAAGTTGACCGTCGGTACCCACAGCGGGCCTGGCCTCGAGTGGGAGCGGCATCCAGACGACACCGGCTGGCTCACCATACTCGAGTGCCTTGTCGTCGATTGCATCCCGAAAGCGATTTTCCAACAGCTTTACAGGCACTAAGGGTGTGCTATTCGATGCCCAATACATATTGGGTGTAAATTGTGAGGTGTCGGATCCAATCCAATCATCGTTTTCAAAAAATGCGTTCATCATCAAATCGCTCATAGGGTGGATTTTCGCTTTGGACCAGTCGAGCGGAACATTCCAAATAGATGACTCCGGGTAGGGTCGCTTACAGGCGACCTCCTCTGCTTCGTTCGTAGGTGCAGGTGTGGAGGTTGGCAGCGAGTCAACAGAGGGAGTCTGCATATCATCAGTTATTACAGTTTGATTGGCTGGTTGTGAAGTTCGTAGGATCAGCAGGGATACTATGATGGCGACCGCGGTGATCAGCCAGGGATGGAATCTCTTGCTTCTCATATCCTCAGAGTAATCCTGTCATTTATTGTACAAGGGTCAGATTATGCAGTGCAATTACTTAAGCATTGCACCAGTGGTCCCATGCTCTGTGACCTGACAGGACTTATATTTTTTCTCCTTTATTTTCTATACCAACTGGCATTACAGGACCGGGGTTTGTCAGCTCAGCCTGGGAAACCCGGCTGTTCTCGATCCGTCTTGCTTTCCATTCACGGGAAAAATAGACGATGGCGCCTGCCAGCAGGGCAAAGGTGTAGCCATGTTCGCGTATTTCGTGGACTCCCTGTGGGATCGGCATGCTGGGGTGCTGGTACAGCGCCGGGAACATCGGCAGAAGCCTCAGCATTGCTTTCTGGAACGCATAGGTAATCACCACCAGCAGGCCCGGATAAAGCGGCATCACAGGAAACCGGGGCGCTATGAAGCTTTTGACCCTGGGCCAAAGCACACATACGAGGGGCAGCAGTACTGCAAAGATAAAGGTAAATACGACGAAGAGCTGTGAGATGCTTACAGGGAGAAGGGAATCATCACCCTGAAAATACTCCAGATTGTGGAGCGTCAGTTCACCTTGAACATTTCTTTCCCTGATGAAATTTTGTTCAGTCCAACCAAAGATCCGTTCGCCCCAACTGATCTCCTCGCCCGCGCCCAGGAAGAAGATAAGAGCCAATCCCGCACATGACAACCTCAGCAGCCATGAAGACCCGAGAAAACGGAAAAAGGCAACCCCAAAGAGAATGGAAGTAATGAACAAATAGAGCGCAGTCAGGTTTTCAAAAATCCCGTCCTCCCTGCCAAACGCGTCCAGTATACGTTCGTTGGCAAAGAGAGGCAGGAAGGTAATACCAAGAAATACAGTAGCCACGATCAAAAATATCACCTGGGATTTGTATTGCTTCATTTTCACAGCGTCTCCAAAAAGTACCCGTTGATAAGAACTTAAATCCTGAATTCCGTCAGGACGGCCCCTGCTGCCGAAAGCGTTCCAATGATAAACGAACGCCACACCGTATTGTAAAAGACTGCAAGCGGTGTATTTGCCGCCTGTATGTTGAGCGCCAGGGAAATTACTGTAATGAAGACTCCAATACTGATCCCGCTCACCACTGCCAGCACCATGCGTTGGGAGGAAGACGCTCCTCCACTGCCGATGTTTACCAGGACCCCGCCCAGCAGCCCGGCTGCAATCAATGCCGGAGCGATCTGACTCAGACTAGGCACAGACCCGGTCTCAAGCATGACAAGATATTCAATATACCCTCCCAGCCCTGCAAAGGCAAGGATGATGAAAACAGCGTGCCAGGCGCGCGGCCGCTGGAGTTTGCGCCGCTCGGCGCGTTCGTGCATTTTCCGGCGGATGGTAAGCGGCAGATTGTAGAACAACGTAAAAATCTTGTGTTCCAGCAGCGCACCACTCTCACCAAAGACGGGCACAAATCGAACGGTACTAGTTGCCCAGAACCCCGCCATAAATCGTGCCAGAGTCGGGTAACGATACGTCATCTGGATGGGGAAGGAAAGGTACCCGATGTACTTCAGGAAGGCAAGCGACAGGGCAATCTTGTAATCCTTGAAATTGCGCTCCTTGATGGCCACATATAAAACGTATAGCCCGCGGGATAGTGATCCCGGCGAAACTGGAATCAACTGAAAGAGTGCAATGATCCCTGCAGCCACCGCGTACGCCTGCGCCTGCGGCATCTCTGGATGACTGATCAAATAGTAGGCTGCCAGTCCAAAGGAAATAACATGCGTAATGGGCGACATGCAGATGTGTACAGCGAGGCTTTGCAGATATTTATGGATGTAAGGTTCTCCGACCTGAGAAAGAATCTCCTGCGCATCTTCATCACTGATCATCTGCTTGGCGCGCCCCTCTTCGACCATCTCCCGTAGCCATTCCTCCCGCAGGGACGCATTGAAGTAGAGCCGGACCGGGCGCACAAAAATGTCATATACAGTTTTGAGGAAGAACTCACGATCCGAAAGGAAGCGGTGAAGACTGACAGGCAAAATGGAAAGCGGTAGATGACAGAAATAGAGCAAAGTGGATCTGTAAATCATTTCCACCTTTGCTGCTGTAACCCGTCCCTCGCGATGCCAGTGGATCAACGATTCGATGCGCTTGGCGAGGAAAGTTCTCTTTAGATAAGAAACATCATACAAAAGACGCGTGTAATGGGATCGGTAATCTTCCCTGCCAATCGCTTTGCGAAGGATCGCGCCCAGGAATGGTATAAGTCCAAGCAGGAAAAAGAACAAAAGGAACAAAGGACTGGTGTGCAGGTGCTTTTCTGTCTTTTGATCGATGATATTCCGGATGCTCCAGCCAGTAATCGCACTGCTGACGAACGTCTTCCGAAAGGATCTATCAAAAAATATCCTCAGTCCGTTGTGGGTGATATCCGGAACTGAATGTCGGTAAATTCGTTCGCGCTCCTTAAGTTCATTGAGCAGTGGGATGAGGTCAGCAAAATCCTCTCGATGGCTCAGCACAAATGCTTCCAACTGTTTCAAATCGCCGCGGTCAAACTGTACGAGACTGCCACGCCGCACTCCCTGGATGATGAGCCGCACATCGCCGGGACTCATGGGCAGAAAGGGGAGAAGAGTCAGACCTGCACGGAAATCCACAGCGGTGAGCCCGCGCGCCGGTTCGTCGTCCGTGTCGAGGCGCTTGAGGACGTTCGGCTGGCTCTTCCATGTGGACCACTCATACTGGCGGGCAAATTCATGCGCGCCCATTTCGTGAAGCAATTCCACAAATTTATTCATAAAAGTTTTCTTGGAACGATATTCCGGGGAGCCCGCGATCAAATCACCCGCGAGCTTGCCTCGCTCCCAGCGAGCGAGCACGTCGACGCGGTCGTCCACTTCGAGACGCCAGGTGCGCCCTCCCACCCAATCGCTGATCTCCCCGCAGCTTCCCAGCGTGGTGTCCACCAGTGTCCCATGGATCTGGTTCACAGATTTCTCGTCAGCGAAGCGTACTGCCGCAGCCCGGCGGATGAACGTCTGCCAAAGCGCCCCCGCCCGCGCCGCCACAGGATTGGACTGCAGCTGAAACGGTCCCTGGAAACCGAGCCAATACAGCATGTTTCTGAACAACAAAGCCGACCCGGAGGGAGGAATGAATATTTTCAAGGCATACGTCTGGTCAACCTTCAGTGTCGTTGGCCCCCCGTTGATCGCAAGTATCCGCACTCTGTACACCTGACCAGCAAACCCACCACCTACGAATTTCTCGATCAGCAGAGAGACCCGCGCACAACCCGTCGCGGAAGAAACAGACATCACGTCATAGTCCAGCGTATCACCTGCATCATACCGTTCCACGTGCAGGGGTCGCTCCAATTGACAGGACGCGAATCTCTTAACAAGATCTCTGGAGGTCTCTACTGAATAAGAATTCATCTACCAAATCATTCCTCTGACCAAGAAATAAGAGTGCGATACAACAGCTACGATCTTTTCAGATCCAATACGGCAAACAGCCCCACGAGGATGAAGATGACCGCATAGTTGCTCTCTTTGATTTCCTGAACTGCCTGTGTTAGCGTGATTCGGTCAAAGGTGTAGGCAGTCTGATATATGACTTTTGCCAGTTTTGCCCACAGGTAGTTGTAGAGGAATAACAGGCCCAGACCCCAATAAACGATCGGGATAAATCGGCCCGCGAATTGTTTGAAGGATGGCGCCAGCACGGCTACCGCAGGAGTAAACACGGCAAATAAAAACCAAAAGGCATCAAACAGGGTGTTGGCATCCAGGAACCTGGTATTCTGCCAGGCTGCCAGGTTATGAGTATTGAACTCTTCCTGCTTATTCACCTCAGCCATAGCTTCCGGTGTTTCAAAACCAAGAATCCGTTGTCCCCAGCTGATTTCCTCGCCCGCCCCGAAGAAAAAAAGCAGACCCAGTGCCAGATACACCAATTGTTTGATCAGGGAAATCCAGGTCTTATCCAGAGACTTCCTTGCAATCTTAAAACCATAAAAAAACAAACCCGATGTTACCAACAGGGCAAAGGAAGTAATAAGCTCAAAATAATGATCCTCGGGAATGGTTGCGACGATGACATTGTTCCCCATTGCCAGGAAAGCAAAAGTAAAGGCGATATAAATCGCCATGACAACATACAGGGTTGGTTTAAAAAAAAGTTTACTTTTACTCATAGAGCAAAAATTCCTTTCGGACAATCAGCATGGTAGTGTGACAGGCTTTATTTGGTTAGTGAGCCCCGCGAGATTGGAACACTGCCGTGACCGTTCGAAAAAGGATATTTATATCCAGCCACAGGGAGGCACGTTCGATGTAGGCGATATCAAGGCGCAGACGATCATCGAATTCCAGCTGTGCCCGCCCCAGAATCTGCCAGAGGCCCGTCAGGCCCGGCATCACATCCAGACGGTGAGTGTGCCAGAGTTTATACGTTTCGGGTCCAAAGGAGGTCGGGCGCGGACCCACGAGACTCATCTCACCTCGCAGGATATTGACCAGCTGTGGAAGTTCATCCAGACTGGTCTTTCGCAGGAATTTTCCGACGGGTGTAATGCGTGGATCGTTCGTAATTTTGAAATCGGGCCACTGCAATTCGTTGAGATGAGCATACTTCGATTTCAATTCTTCGGCATTCGGCACCATGGTCCGGAACTTATACATATAGAAGCGGCTGCCGCCTTTGCCTGTCCGCAGTTGCTTAAACACCACGGGCGCGCCAGGCGACGTGACTTGAATGATGATAGCGATGATGATGTTCACTGGCAGCCAGAGCGGGAACGTAATCACAACCAGGAACAAATCCATGAACCGTTTCGCCAGCCGATAAGATCTCCCCGTCAGAAGGCGCCTCTGAGGATCGAATTTCTTGACCCAATCTTCTTCACGGCCCACGATCATCTCTAATACACTCATAAAACTTGACCTCTTCGTATGTCCGGAACAGGCAGTTCCGTTTCAATCCACGGGCTTTACTGCACTTGCTGAGACTCAACCACAGCAACTGCCTCGCCTTGCACCGCTACAGTATCAGTAAGACGCTCGCGCGCTTTCTGTAACAAATCTTCAAAGGTAAGAGCTTCCTCGGGGAAAGCAGCCACTCCCCAGAGAACGCCCAGGCTGGTCCGCTCCTTGATCGACTGGGAGATCCGTTTCGCCAGCAGAGATGCATTGGGAAGATCGGTCTCCGGACAGAGAACAACAAATCGTCCTTTATGATCTCGCAATACGAGATCGGTTTGACGAATGCGGTCATCGATGATCTGCGCAACCCGTGCAAACGTGAAGCGACTCAATAAATCATGCTGAACGCTCCTCAACATTTCTCTGGTCGCTTTGTCATCTTCAGACTCAAATTGAATAATCAATACACTCAGAGGCCGGTGATAGCGGCGGCTGCGCGTTAACTCGATTTTGATCCGCTGATTTTCTTCCTCGATATCGTGAGCACGGTGAGGAAAGGCACTCAGCGCCAGAGCATCCATGATCGACTCAGCATGACTGATTTGGAGTGCCAGACGATACGCCAACAGCACTCCTACTTCCAACAGGATAAATTCCAGGACAATAATGGACAATTCATCTTTGCTTGCGGATAGAGATCTATCAATGAATTGCAGGAGCGCAAGGTAAACGCCCGCCCAGACGATTAAAGGAACATAAGCAGAGGCGCGGGAAATGGATGGAAAGAACAGTGTCAGCGGTACTGCAACCATGACAGCCAGATAGAAATAGTTGGCAAAATTGATGATCGGCCGGTCCGCATAGTCAGCTTGCCCTAGCACAAAAATCGCTGCCAGGTAAATAGCTGCGCCAAAAAATGAACGTTTCAAGAAAGTCATAGTACTCTCATCCTATCCTTATTTTGTAATGTCAGCAGTGAGGAAAGTTGTTATACTAGGCTTGAAGTATCAGAATCCGACAGTTACTGAAGTGTTCCCTCGCCGTCAGGCTAGTATTAATACTAGACGGAAATCATTACAGAATGTTACAACTCTGGTCACATTTAGTACTACGTACGACTGTGACCCCTACATGTTCGGAAAGTTAGCAATACGGAACCATGAACGATCTCTATACAACTGCACCGACGCAAATTGTCATCTATGCCACCGAATACTGTTCAGACTGTGTTCGGGCTAAAAAATTCTTTGAGGTGAATAAGATTCCATACCTGCGGGTGGGTCTCGAAGGGGACACCCAAGCCACAGAGTTCGTAATGAAGCTCAATAACGGCTGCAGGAGTGTACCCACCATCGTTTTCCCGGACGGCTCTATTCTGGTTGAGCCGAACTGGGCGGAACTCAAAGCCAAATTCTCCAACTCATGAGTCAGACAGCAGATGTCGTAATCTGCGGAGCGGGGATAACCGGCATTGCCGCCGCGCATTTTCTGAGTAAGGCTGGCATAAGAAACATCCTGCTGCTCGATGAGCGTCCACCACTATCATTTACCAGTGATCGATCCACCGAGTGCTATCGCAACTGGTGGCCCGACGCAGAGATGCTGGCATTGATGAATCGCTCAATCGACCTGATGGAAGCGTTAGCCGAGGAAAGTGGAAATGTCTTTCGAATGAACAGGCGGGGCTACTTGTATGTGACCGCCAACGAAAGCACAATTCCGGTTCTGGAAACTGCTTCACGCCTGACATCAACCCTGGGCGCAGGTCCGATGCGCGTTCACCAATCTTCGCCATTATACTATCAACCTTCATCTCTAGAAGAGATATACGATGAATTAACCGGTGCGGATCTGCTGATCGGGCAGGAAGTTGTTCACAGATATTTTCCTTATTTGACGGAACGCGCGGTCGCCGCGCTGCATGTGAGGCGCGCCGGTTGGTTGAGCGCCCAGCAGCTTGGGATGTATCTGCTTGAAACCGCGCGCCAGCGCGGTGTCCGCTTTCAGTCCGGGCACGTCTCAGGTGTTGCAGTTGCGAATGGATCTGTAAGTGCCGTCAGACTGAGCTCGGGAGAACGAATCGATACTCCGGTATTTGTGAACGCGGCGGGACCCTATCTGCGGAAGGTGGGCAAACTGCTCGATATCGACCTGCCCGTCCATACAGAGCTACACCTCAAAGCCGCGATTAAAGATCCGCTGGGCGTGGTGGGGCGGGATGCACCATTGTTGATCTGGACCGATCCACAATCCCTGCCCTGGGAGGGAGACGAGCGCCAGGCATTGTCAGAAGATGACGAAACACGATGGCTGACCGAATCCTTCCCTTCAGGTGTCCATACCCGGCCCGAAGGCGGAGAGGACAGTCAGACGATCCTCATGTTGTGGGAATACCAGACCAGAGTGATGGAGCCCCTTTGGCCTCCGGCACTGGATGAGCACTACCCCGAAGTGGCGTTACGTGGACTGGCTGCCATGCTGCCACGCATGAGGGAGTATTTCGGCAGGATGCCGCGTCCGCAGCTCGATGGCGGGTACTACACAAAGACGCGCGAAAATCGCCCCTTGGTGGGACCAATGGGCGTAGATGGCGCGTATATGATTGGTGCAGTCTCCGGGTACGGGATTATGTCCGCCTGTGGTGTGGGAGATCTACTTGCCGCGCATGTCACCGGCGCAAAGTTGCCGGGCTACGCATCGGCATTTGCGTTAGCCAGGTATGACGATCCTGAATACCTCAAGAAACTTGAAAACTTTTCAGATGACAGCCAGCTTTAAATGAGGGTGGCATAAGGGGACTTTGCTCTTTATTTCAAGCGGGATACAACCCCGCACGCCTCACAAAACAGAAGAGAAGAAGCGTGCGGGGTACAATGATGGGCAGGAGAAGAAATGAAAAAGACCAATTTCACGATTTTGCTGATGCTTTTGATGGTTTCTCTGGCATCCTGCAATGGCTGGGTGATCCAGCCGGGACCCTTCAATCCCCCAACGCCGTTCCTGCCCCCGACAAATACACCGGCAGTGTTTACCGCGACGCCGGTAGTCATCCCACCAAGCCCATCGCCAACCGTTCAAGTCCCAACGTCCACCAGCCTCCCATTTATCACTGCCACCACTGCTCCAACCTTACTCCCGTCGCATACACTGGAAAATACCCGGACGGCGCCGCCCAGTGGACCCGCTATTTCCGTGGAGGTGCTTGGATGTGACACGAGCATCGACGTCACGCATGGCATGGGGGAAGTAACAAATGCATATCTTGTTTTAAGAAATACCGGTGGGATGGATCTAACCAACTTGAGGGCAACTCTCCATGCGCTGGATGAAGGACGTGAACATCCAGATAAGACCGTAGAAGTGACACTCCTGCCTGTGGCTCACAAAGTAACGCTGAAGCTGACCGTAGATAGTACCTATCAGGAGGAAACTCCCATCCAGGTGGAAGTCATCGCCGATGCTGGATTATTCCAGCGCGTGGGTTCCGACTCGTGCCGGGACATTGGTTTGTTCGCGCCAAACCCGGATGGTTTGACTACGCCCATGCCAGACAATCCATAATATAATCACAGCCATGGCTAATGAAAAACTAACCAATGGTCGTCAAAAGATCGCCGTGCTCATAGACGGCGATAATGCCCAATCCTCCCTGCTGCCACAGATGCTCGTGGAAGCGGGCCGCCACGGACAGGTCACCGTCCGGCGCATCTACGGAGATTGGACTACAAGCAATATGAATTCCTGGAAGGAAACACTGAACTATCACGCCTTCCAGCCCATCCAGCAGTTCCGCTACACAGTGGGCAAGAACGTCACCGACAGCGCGATGATCATCGACGCGATGGATCTCCTTCATTCAGGCGTGGTGGATGGCTTCTGCCTAGTCTCCTCGGACAGTGATTACACCCGTCTTGCTACACGCATCCGCGAGGCGGGCATCTTCGTCATGGGCATCGGGGAGAAGAAAACACCGAAGGCTTTCGTCAATGCTTGTGATCTGTTCGTCTATACGGAAAACCTGGTGGCGGAAACGAAAGCCGCCCAACAAAAACGGACCCAGACCAGCCGTACAAAAAAGGCAACCACGGGCGCGGAACCAGAAAAAGAAGAACTTGACCCCATGCCTGTATTAAGCCAGGCTTTTGAGATGGCAGTCGGGCAGGATGGCTGGGCACGACTGGATGTGATGGGCAACGCTCTCTATCAGGTGGACCCCAGCTTCGACCCGCGCACCTATGGCCACAAGCAGCTCTCGCGCATGTTGAACAAGCTCAAAGACAAATTCGAAATGCGCACCAAGGATTTGGACGGACAGTTGATTTTCTATGTGAAGATGAAAGAGTGAGGTTTGCTCTGAAGACGGTTGGAGAGGGACACTACAATCAAAATAGCTTTATTTGTCAGCGTGCCAGGCAAGTTGTTAACTCGTGCGACACTCATGCAGGGGAAGATACAGTTTTGTTTTCCATCAACCCCTGATACACATTCCTGATCTGCTTTGCTATATTCTCCCATGCGTAATCCTGGGCATATTCTACGGCGCGCCGGCTCATCGACTCGTGCATGTCGCGGTCGTTCAAGAGCCAGGAAATCTTCTCGCAGAGTGTGTCCGGCTCCTGGTCCGGGATGGTGAATCCCGTCTCCCCGTCCTTGACGAGATACGCCAGCCCGCCCACCTCTGACGCAATCACGGGCGTCCCGCAAGCCATCGCTTCGAGCGCCACCATACCAAACGACTCGTAATGAGAAGGCATCACGACCAGTTCCGCTGCGGAGTAATAGTAAGGCAGCTTATCCTGGTCACGTTTCCCAAGGAAGACAACCGTCTGCCCTACCGAAAGGTCATCACATAACTTTTGCAGACGCGCCATCTCCGCGCTCATCTCCTGCGGCGAAGCAGACGGGTCGCCGCCGATAATGGCAAGGTGCACGCGTTGATCGTCTTTCAACTGCAGGGAAGACATAGCCTGAATAAGTGTGTCCACACCTTTGAGGGGTTCGATCCGCCCCACAAACAGGACCATGCGGTCTTCAGGTTTCAACCCCACGTACAGTTTTGCTTCATCAGACGGGATCGGATAAAAATGACTCACGTCCACGCCCGGTGGGATGACGACCAGCTTTCTGGCGTTTGCCTTATAAAGGAAGCGCAGCTGTGTCAGCTCGGCGAGTGTCGCGACCACCACCCGGTCCGCGCGACGGAGGACCTGCCTCTCACCATCGATCCGGTACTCACCCTCGCGTTCCGCCTCGGTACGCGCGATGCGGTTTTTCATCTCACCCAGCGTGTGGAACATGTGCACAATCGGCGTCCCGCCCCAGATTTCGGAAAGTGCTGCTGCGGCGACCCCGGACATCCAGTAATGGCTGTGGATGATATCGTAGGTGATGCCTTTTTCACAGGCAAAGTATTTGATGCCTTCGACAAATTGTGGGATGTACTCTGCCAGTTCCTCCCGTGCAACGGGATGTTCTGGTCCTGCAGGCACATGTACGACGCGGTTGCCATAGCCGAGTTCGTGCAGGACGTGCGGCACGTGGTCGTCCTGAGAGCGCGTGAACACATCCACATGAATGCCCATCTGGCCGAGCTCCCGCGTCAGCTCACGCACGTAGACGTTCATTCCGCCGGTATCCTTGCCGCCCAGCGTCGCCAGGGGACATGTGTGATACGAGATCATCGCAATTCGCAATATCTTATTTTCCATCAAGAATCAGACGATGCGTAACTCGAAAAACTTGCGTGGCACAGCAGGCTGAATCAGCTCTGCGCGCAGACAGAACTGAAGTTCCAGTGACTTGCACCCCTCACAGCTTAAGATTCTTTAATTCATTTTCCACGAGGGTGTGGTGTTCTGTAATTGGTCGAGGTGCTCGTTTATTTTTCGCACCAGGTCTGCGACATGGGGTTCGTGCATCATAATGGAATTATGCGTGCCCGGCACACCCAAAATTTTCAGCTCGCCTGTAACCATATTTGCCCAACCTAATGCAGGGTCAGCTTTGATTCCTTCGGGCTGGGTCAACGCATGGAAGATGGTCACATCACCGGCGTAGGTTTGCCCGGCAGGATACATCTCTCCGGCGCGATCGATCAGGCTGGCAATATATTCATAGCGAATCCTGCGCGGCAGGGGAATTTGCAGCTTCATTAGAAGCTTTGAAAACTGTTTGGATAAGATCAAGCCTGTCCTGTGACGTACTCGTCCCCACAGGTATTGAAGCTGACCCTTTGCGCCCAGCAACCGCAATGTATTGAGATGCACAGCAATTTTATAGTCCGCGACGTTTTGGCTCCCCAGGCGCTCCGGGTAACCGGGTCCATAGGCATCCAGCATGCCAACAAAGGCAACCGTTTCGCCCATTGCACGCAACCGGCGCGCCATCTCAAAAATGATAAATCCGCCTGCCGAAAACGCACACAGGTGATAGGGACCATGCGGCTGAACCATACGAATCTCAGCAATATAGTGCGCTGCCATTTCATCTATATGCTCATAAGGATCATGCTTTGGATTCGCCAGCCCGTGCGCCTGCAAACCGTAAATCGGAATGCCGGATCCCAGATATTTTTCAAAATGACGATAAATGAATACGCTGCCGTCCGCGTGGACACAAAACAGCGGCGGGCGGGAGCCCTGGGTTCGAAGAGGCACCAGGGAATCCTGAGAAACAGATTTGCCATTCTCGCGCACTATCTCAGCCAGCGCGGCAATGGTCGGGGATTGGAATAGCACTACAATCGGCAGGCTACACTTGAATTCCTTCTCAATCGTCAGCATCAGATCCATGGCGGTCAGGGAGTCACCGCCCATCTCAAAAAAGCTGTCGTAGATACCGATCGGATGCAAACCAAGCAAGTTTTCCCAGAGGTAGACGAGTTTTTGTTCAACAACATCGCGCGGCGCGGCACAATTCTTTTGCGATCGCCTCGCCGCTGCATCGGGCTCAGGCAATGCCTGAATATCGACTTTTCCATTTGGAGTCAGCGGGAAGGCGTTGAGAACCATCACCGCCGACGGAACAGCAAATTCGGGGAGATGACATCGCAGGAAATCACGCAGCTCATGCGAAGCTGTCTTTTCCCCGCGCTTCAAAATAACGTATGCAACCAGTTGGGTTTGATGCGCCCGGCTGGCTTGACCATCATCTGCAGGTTGTCTGGCAACGACCACGCATTGGTCTACAGCGAGGTGTTGAAACAGAACAGTCTCGACCTCGCCCAGTTCGACGCGAAAACCGTTCACTTTAACCATTCGGTCACGGCGACCCAGGTATTCGATCTCACCATCGTAGCGGATGCGCCCCATGTCTCCGGTGCGAAATAAACGTGCATACGCGGCATCCGTTTCAAACGGGTTGGAAACCCAGCGTTCTGCGTTGAATTCGGGGCAATTGACGTAGGCGTGGGATAAGCCTTCGCCTGAGACGCAGATTTCTCCCGGTTTGCCAGCCGGAACCGGGCACAGGCGTTCATCGAGCAGGTAAACTTTCGTGTTCCGCACCGGACGCCCAATCGGTACGTTTGTCATGTATTTGAATTCAGGGGATGTAATGTGGCAGCAGACATCGCCTTCGGTCAAGCCATAATAATTAATCAGCATGGCAGCCGGAAGCGCCTTGTAAAAATCCCGGGTCAATGCAATACTCAGCGGCTCACCGCCGATCATCCAGGTTCCGAGCGCGCTCAGTTTCCGGTCCAGGTTTTCCTCCGCCGCAAGGATCACGCGCAACAGCGATGGAACGAGGAGCATGTGCGTCACGCGTTGAGCAGCCAGGCAATCGATCAACTGATGCGGATTCATTACGGTTTCATGAGTCAAAACGTACGTGCATCCCCCGCTCATTAACGGCAGGAAGATCTCATCCATCGCGTCGATCGATGTGACAGGAGAGGTCTGGGCAAATATACCAAACCGGTCAAAACCGCTCACTTCTATACTATTAGCAAAACGGGCAGCAAGATTTCGTTGCAGATACAGAACCGCCTTGGGCTTCCCGGTGGACCCCGACGTGAACAAGACACAAGCCGGGTCATCCACATTCGGCTGTAAAACAGGACGCGAGACAGGCTGGCTCTCGAGCCATTCGTAATCATCCAGCTTAAACAACTGGGATGACGTCGTGGGAAGGCAGGTCGTCAGGCCACTGCGGGTGAGAAGGTAAGGGCACTCCACAGCTGCGAAGATACGTGCGAGTGATTCTTTTGGAGCCTGCGGATCAAAAGCCGCAAACGCGGCGCCGGATTTTAGTATGCCCAACAAAGCACACACCAGATCGGGTCCACGCTCCAGAAATAAACCAACCAGGTTACCTCTTTGTACACCGGCAGAGCGCAGCGCATGAGCAATGCGGTTGGCGCGCTGCTCAACTTCTGCATAGGTAAGTGTGATGCTCTCGCTTGTAACGGCAGCGGATTCGGGAAAGCAATCCACCCATGCTTCAAACATGGCATGTGGCATTCCCACTGAATAATGGAGTAAATTGGCATTCGTGATCGGACGTGAAACAACGGAGGACTGCATCGAATTTCTCCCAGCTGGTAATGTGGCAGCGAAGTGAAGTGTATTGAATTACCAGCACTCTCTGGGGGCCAGTGCGAAGTGCGGGCGTATAGTTCCAAGACGCCTGCTTGTTTCTTTTGTTACAACTGCTGAGAATGAATGTATTGCCTGGATGAAGCAGCCGCCTTAGGGCAGAGGCAAATTCCCCGCATAGCCGGTCAGCTCAACATACCCGTTCCCGCGAGCAACCGATCCATTGCAACTACCTTCAAAACGCACCGCGCCCTCCCAATAGGTAACCGCCGGGAAGTGAATTTCCTGGTCTGCCATCCATGGATGTACCTCCAGCAGGCAATCAGGTTCAGCGAGTCGGATCTGCCAGGCAGCCGGGTATACACCCCCTGTATGCGGACTCTGCCATTTATTCAGGACAGTGATCTCAAATTCGTTACTTTGTATCGGCTTTGGAATTCCATCTGTGGCAATAAACGTGCCGCTGGATGAAGTTGAAACTCCTCCGCCTTGCTCGCGCAATTGGAATAGCATCAGCGCGGGACCATCGTCAAACTGCAGAGAAAACCAGTCCCAGCCAATTTGATCCTTATCCAGTACGCTGGTACTGAACTCATGATCCTTCCATGCCAACCCGCTGACCGGGTAGCGGATGCCGTCCACCTGCACAGACCCTTCAACACGCAGGCGCGGCTGACTGTAATAGTACGAAGCATTGGTAACGTCTTCGCCTTTGCGGCTGTAGCCATTCTCTCCGTGCAAGACTATACCCATTTCATCTGTCAGGGTTAGCTCGAGCGCAACTTCCCCCTGAGAGGCTTGCAATTGATATGCACCGGAGGCGAGTTCCACGATACTCCAGTCCTCGAGCCAGACGCGATACGGTTCACTCTGCGCGCCTGCCAGCCCGGGACCTGGGCGGGCATAACGTTCAAACGCATGGAATTTTTTATTCGCAATATCACTCACAGCGAAATGGGCAAAGTACACGCTGCGTTCATACCATTCTGAATCTTTTGGAAGTGAAACGGTGGGTGGAAGCAGTCCCACGCGGAAAACAGTCAGTTCGAAGCCGAAGGGTCGCCCCTCGGGCGTTTGCAGATTGCCAGTGTAATACCACCACTCCGTGCGAAAATCTGGATGCGCACCAAAATCCTGAGGGAAAGTAAGAGCAAGCGAGCCATCCGCAAAGGCAAAGCCCGGTGGAATATCTTCCGTGATGCCGGGAACACCGGGCAGTGTAGATTCAACAGTTGGAACATCTGGTGAAGAACAGGAAGCCAGCAGAAATGCCAGGGGGATAAATAAAATAAAGAATAGTCGGGACAGGGTAAAGCTCATAGGATGATTATACGAGGGTGGCATTACCGATGCGGCAAGCCTGGTCTATGCTGAGACTCCTCTAATCCATGCGGAATAAAATC
>JAICQC010000056.1 GCA_025938055.1 Anaerolineales bacterium
CTTCGAGCTGTAGTTCGTACAGGAAATCGAGGACGTTTTCGTTGACCAGTGTCAGGTTGATGAGTTGGAATTTTCGCTATGGTACAGTGTAGTACAACTGGAACATGACTTATTGATTCATTTCCGCGACTGTTTTGGCTCTCAGGGTTTTCAACTGCTCATAGACCCCAGACAGGGTTTGCCCTTCGCGCAGGAGACCGATACCGCCGATCACAATGCTGTTGAAATAGTTGTAGAAGCGCCCCGTCAACGCGACAGCCAGGGCTTTGGATTCATCGCCCGTCAGTAGGGTAATGGCGCCGCCGAACGCGCCTTCGAAGGTGCCAACCGCTCCGGGCAGCGAAGGGACCGCCCCACCAAAGGCTGCCGCACCCAGCCCGAACATCCCCCAGACCATCTGCGCCTCCGGGAAGAACGCCCGTATGATCAAATAATAGGAGACGATCGCAGTGCCCCAGTTGAGCGCCATCCAGAACAGAAAACGCAGGAACAGCCAGCCATCCTTCAGCACGCCCAACCCCAGGAAAAACGATTCGAGGAAGTTTCCGCCCATCCGTTGAAGAGTGGGCCAGCGCGCGCTCAAGCGATGGAATAGATCCAGCGCCCACTGGTTGGAACGAGCCAGCACATAAAGAAGCACCAGCCCCAGGATCACGACAACGCCAACCACAATGCCAATGCGCTCCGAGCCCTCGGAACCTACAACGAAAGGTAACGCGGCGAGGAAGACGGCTGCCGAAAAGCCCAGATCCACGACGCGTTCGATGACGATGGTGGGCAGGATCTCCATGAACTGCATGCCCGACTTGCGGCTGAGCAAAAAGGCACGACCGATCTCCCCCAGACGGAACGGCAGAAAGTTATTCAGGAGATACCCCTCCCCAACCGACCAGAACACATCACTATACGATGGACGGTTGCGCAGGAGCGTCCTCCAGACGACTGCGCGCTGCGCCACCCATAAGAAGCCGATCATCATTGCGATTCCCAGCAGACCGTAGTTCGCGTTGCGGATGGCTTCCAGCATGGCGCGCAGATCGACGAAATACACGATCGCCGCAATAAAAACAATACTGATGACCGCACCGGGCAGCCAGCGTTTTATATCTCTCATAAGAAGATCGTTCCCTATTCACCACAAAGCGACACGAAGGAAAAGATGTTAAACCTTTGTGACCTTCGTGGTGAATAATCATTCCTCATCTAGTTTCAAGACTGCCATGAAGGCGTCCTGCGGGATTTCCACATTCCCAACCATCTTCAAACGTTTCTTACCCTTCTTTTGCTTCTCGAGCAGTTTCTTCTTGCGAGTGATGTCACCACCGTAGCATTTTGCCAGCACATCCTTTCGCGTGGCTTTGACATTGGCGCGTGAAATCACGCGCCCGCCGGCCGCCGCCTGGATGGCGACATCATACAACTGGCGCGGGATCAGTTCCTTGAGCTTGGTGATGAGCCGCTGCCCTTTATGGAACGCGTCCTTCTGGTGGACGATGGTCGCCAGGGCATCCACCGGTTCGCCGTTGACGAGGATCTCCAGTTTCTGCAATTCGTCCGGACGATATTCGAGGAACTGGTAATCCAGCGAAGCATAACCCTTGGTGCGCGACTTGAGATCGTCGAAGAAGTCAATGATGATCTCGGAAAGCGGGATCTCATAATCGAGCTGGACACGGTGCGGCGCGGGATATTCCTGTTGTTTGAAGATGCCGCGGCGCTTGGTGACCAACTCCATGATGGGACCGTAGTAATCGGTGGGCGTGATGATCTCAATGTTCATCCACGGCTCGCGGATCTCAACAACCTTTGATTCATCTGGTAATTCGGCGGGTGAATCAACAGGAATCGTTTCGCCGTCAATCATCACCACTTCGTATTCCACCGATGGCGCGGTGAAAAGCACGTTAAGATCATATTCACGTTCGATGCGCTCCTGTATGATCTCCATGTGGAATAGCCCCAGAAAACCGGCGCGGAAGCCGAACCCAAGCGCCTGGGACGTTTCAGGCAGGAAGGTCAGCGAGGCATCATTGAGTTGCAGTTTATCCAGGGCTTCTCGCAGGTCGCTGTAGTCATCGGCGTCAACGGGATAGATCCCGGCGAAGACCATCGGCTTCGGGGTACGGTATCCAGGCAGAGGTCCGGAGGCTCGTTGCGAGGCGCTCGTGATCGTATCCCCAACCCGGCATTCGTGGACGGTCTTCAGTCCCGTGGCAATGTAGCCAACTTCCCCCGAGCCCAGTGCTTGAACGGGCTTCATCCCGGGCGCGAAGATGCCGATCTCGATCGGTTTCATATCTGCGCCGGTCGCGAACATGTGCAGGGTTTCGTTCGCCTTGATCGTCCCTTCAAACACGCGTATATAGGCGATCACGCCCTTGTAGGCGTCATAATGAGAATCAAAGATCAGCGCGCGCAACGGGGCGTCGTCCGCGTCTTTTGGGGGCGGGATGCGCGTCACGATCGCTTCAAGGATCTGGTCCACGTTGACACCCTCTTTCGCGGAGACCTGTATCACGTCCAGCGGGTCCACACCAAGGAGCGCGCCGATATCCTCCGCCACTTCATCAGGGCGCGCCGATGGCAGGTCGATCTTGTTGATCACGGGAATAAGTGTCAGGTCGGCGTCGAGCGCCTGGTAGAGATTGGCGAGCGTCTGCGCTTCGATGCCCTGTGTCGCATCCACCACCAGCACCGCGCCCTCACAAGCCTTGAGCGCCCGGCTGACCTCATACCCAAAATCCACATGCCCCGGAGTATCGATCAGATTGATCTCGTACTTCTGGTTGTCCTTCGCCGTGTAATACATCCGCACCGCGGACGCCTTGATGGTCACGCCCTTCTCGCGTTCGAGGTCCATGGTGTCGAGCATCTGCGCGGTCATATCACGATCAGAGATTGTGCCTGTGAGTTGCAACAGGCGGTCAGCCAACGTGGATTTGCCATGATCGACATGGGCAATAATACAAAAATTACGGATATAGTCTGTCATAAGAGCGAACGAAGTATAACCGAATTCATTCGCCACAGAGCGCACTGAATTTATTAAATGGATGTGGACACAGCGAGACAGTTTTCCGTCACAACCCTTTTGGGTTTCGCTGTGCCCTTAGTGAATTAAGAAAAGGCTATAAGTTAGACAGCTTTGACAGCAATTCCGCCTTCTTCTGCTGGAATTCCTCTTCAGAGAGAATACCTTTCTTGCGCAGGTCATCGAGCGCCGCGATCAGGGACGGAATGTCATTCGCGGCGCGCCCCTGGTCCCCCATCTCATCATCAAAGCCAAGCTGCTCCTTCGCATTCAGCATCGCGGTCTTGAACTTCACCGGGTCACCGATGCTGCGGAAAACATTTGCTCCCACTTCACTGGCAGTCAGGATCTCGATGTCGCCATAATCGAACAGCCTGCCAAAGAAGGTCTGGCTCATCTTGACGTCGTTCACCTTCTCGAGCGATGAGTCGACGACATCCTTGCTGAACACGCCCGCTGTCTGGATCACACGCCGGTTGGTGACAATGTATTGGCGGTTGTACCAGATCAGAAAATCGCGCACCATGCCGATCAGCGGAACGAGCACAAGGATAAGCCCAAGCGTCACCATGGGAAAAGCCGTCATTGCTGCAAGCACAATGACCGAGACGATCAAAGCAATGATCAGGATGATCTCGAGGGCAATATTGCCAAAGAGGATGAACCAGTGTTTGCGCGCTCGCAACAAAATGCGTTCATTCTTCCCCAGCATTTCCTCAAGATAGTCTTTTGCCATGTTTTCTCCTTTTGGGAACGAGAACAGGATGACGCGGTTATTTTATCACTTGCATTGGGATATGGAACTTCGTATCTCTCCACAGCCGAGCTTGATTCCGTTAAAATAGCAGTATGCCCACCTATGACTTTATCTGCAACAAATGTAATCAACGTTTCGACGTGTTCCTTAACTACAGCGAATACGGCAAAAAGACTGTCAAATGCGCGCACTGCGGCAGCAAGGACGTGCGCCGCCGCATGACCAGGGTCCGCATTGCGAAATCGGAGGACAGCCGCATGGACTCCATGGCAGACGAGTTCTCCGGCTTTGAGGGACTCGAGGATGACCCCAAATCCATGGGACAGATGATGCGCAAGATGGGGAAGGAAATGGGAGAGGAATTGCCGCCCGAGTTCGATGAGGTCGTGGACCGGCTCGAGTCGGGGCAAAGCCCGGAGGATATCGAAAAGGCGATTCCCGACCTGGGAGGCGACACAGACGGAGATGAGGATTAACCATGTGGGCGACGGCAGCTGCCGTCGTCTACGTTGTTTATAACATTTTCTCGATCGTCTCGCGGTGTTCTTCAAAATGCTCGCTGGTATCGCCGAGCACCCACATCAGGAGCGGACGTTTCTCGGGGTCATCGGCATGACGCGGCTTCATTAGATCTTCAAAAGACATGGAGTCGAGCTTCGCCACCAATTTCTCGTAGACCTGATTCAATTCATCCATTACATCTTCAAACGTGCGGTCTTTATTGCGTTCGAAGAGCACGGGATTGATCACTTCCATGTCCCAATCCCTGGTCACTTCTTCAGGAACGCGGAATACTTCATGTGATGGGCGGCGATCTATATGGTAACCCATCAGTGCATTCATCCACTCGGCAAGGTGGGCAAGGTTATCCTTCGGCGACCAGCCGCCCTCATCGGGTGTAGTGATCTTCCCCGCTGCCTCGAGCTTTGCAACGATAGCCATCAGAGACTTCCACTCGCGCCGGATGGCGGACATCAATTCGGCTTTGCTCCCGGGAACCCATTGTTCGGTCATAGCTTCATATCCTTTCTACTGTCATTGCGAGGGTGCTTTTCCCGAAGCAATCCCCGGTTTTAATGGGATTTCCTCACTCAAATTCATGATGAGATTGCTCACCTGTACTCGATTTGCTAAGCAAATCGTGCGGTGTCAGTGTCGCCACCCGAAGAGCGCTGGTGACTCGCAATGACGAAACCCTGCTCAAGTTTTTCTTTTTCCGCGCCCTTGCGCAGGATCCAGGCGTTCCCGCGCACAAGCGTTGTTTTCTTGCCGTCGACTTTTGCATAAGCGCCATTGCTCAGCAGGATCACCGGATTGTCGTGGAAGAAATGATAGTCGGACAACCAGTCATCGTGCACAGATTGGCCGTACCCATCGTCAGCGTAGTGCGCAAAGAAGTTGAACGGGACCAGGTTCAAACCGTCAAAGTGAGGCGTCTCGACGGTGTTCATATCGTTAGCGGTGAGGATGTTGGGTCCGCACAGGATCATACCGGCGCTGAATCCGACGAAGGGCAAACCGGACTGGAGCTTCTTGCGCAGGTAGGGCATCACGCCGCTGAGATGCAGGCGGTGGTTGAGAAGGAACGTATTGCCGCCGGGGACATACACCAGCGCCGCGCGGCGCAGAACATCTTCGATCTCTTTCTGGGTCATCAACTCCGTATTGACCGTTTCCAGCCGAGCCAACCCACGGAATGATTTTTCATTCAACTCCATCCATCGTTCGGCGTAGAGTGAGGCGAGCGGCAGGTACGCAACGACCGGATCATCCTTGTCTTCGAGATAAGGACGGCTTGCTTCGACGATATAGCGGATGTCGTCTTCGCCTGGGGTGGAAAAGAGATGAAGCTGCATCTACAGAGTGCCGCCTAATTTACTTAACTTGAAATTTGAATTTCAACATGAGTCAGAGTCAAAAGTTAACCTAAAACTGAGACTAGCGGTAGAGAGTGAGGATAATCGGTTCGTTCCTGGTTACGACAATCGTGTGCTCGAACTGCGCGGCGATGGCGCGGTCAGACGTGCGCAGAGACCAGCCATCACCTTCTTGGATCACGCGTCCCACGCCGGTAGTGAGGAACGGTTCGATGGCAAGGACCAGCCCATCGTTCAGCATGCGACGGTCATTCGGGTTATAGAAGTTCAGGATCTCCCTTGGATTCTCGTGCAATTTGCGACCGATACCGTGTCCCGTCAAGTCGTAGATAACGTTGTAGCCGCGCTTGTGCGCTTCGTTCTGGACCGTCCGTCCGATTCCGTTTAACGGATTGCCTGCCTTCGCCGCGTGAAGTGTCTTCATCAGAGTCGCTTTGGTCGCTTCGAGCAGTTTCTGTAGATTGCGGTCACGCTTTGAAACCACCAGCGACGCCCCCGTATCGGCATAATAGCCATCGAGCTCTGCAGAGACGTCAATGTGGATCAGCTCGCCTTCCTGCAAAACGTGCTCATCCGGAATCCCGTGCGCAATGACAGGCGAAACGCTGATACAGGTCGCCGCGGGATAATTGTAGGTGATCTGAGGAGCAGAGCGCGCGCCCTCCGCTTCGAGGAAGGCGCGACCGATCTCGTCGAGCTCGCGCGTCGTCATCCCGGCGCGCGTCGCATCCATCATCCTGCGCAGGGTCTCGGCGCAGACGCGTCCAATGGCTTTTAAGTATTCAATATCTTGTTGAGAATCCGCTGTCATACGCAAATTGTAACGCAAAGTCTTGCCAAACAAAAACTCCTCTCTGCTCTTGAAAGTTGAGAGGACTGTAGTCAAAAGGTTAAATCTACTCCAGGCTACTGATCTTATTTCAATCGTTCCAATATGACTTGTCTCAGCTCTTCCTGCACATCGTCCCACTTCCTGCCCGAGTCGACGACCACCCAGCGACTCGGCTCGGCTTTTATCATCTCCAGATATCCTGCACGCACGCGCTGGTGGAATTCGACGGTGTAGGCATCGAGGCGGTTCCACTCGTTGTCTTTCTTCTTTCTTCTTAACCCCTCCTCCACATCTACATCCAGCAAAACCGTGAGAGCAGGGTCCAACCCCCCCGTCGCGTACTTCACCAGCGTGCGCACCTGTTGCAGGTCTTGTTGATGCCCGTAGCCCTGGTACGCGATGGTCGAGTCGTAATAGCGGTCCGAGATGACAATTTCCCCATCATTCAGACGCGACTTGATGACCTGCTCCACGATCTGGGCGCGCGCCGCCTGGTAGAGCAGCGTCTCTGTGCGCGGGTGCATTTCCACATTCTTCAAATCATGGATCACCTCCCGGATCTGCTCGCCAATGGATGTCCCACCCGGCTCGCGCGTAGGGAATACGATATGACCCTTCTCACGTAAATATTCCACAAGATAGGGAATGTGCGAAGTTTTGCCCGATCCTTCGGGTCCTTCCAGTGTGATGAACATGAGGAAAGTATACAGGTAGAAAGGCATAAATGTAAACAGGTAAACAAGCCGCTTACAACTTGTTTACCTGTTTACGTGTGTACATGGTTACTCTTTCATTCCCTAAAAATCCTCACATGCCGGCGCGGCTCTTTCCCATAGGAATGGCTGACCAGCTCGGCGTTGCGCGCCATCTCGTGCTGCAAACGCCGCACCAGTGAGGGACTGGGCGGCAGGTCCACCCAGCGCTCGCCATTGAGTACCGCCGCGATCGCCTGCTGGGTTTGCTGTTTTACGTTGCTCATGTCCGACGAGGCGAACTGATCCTGCGACGTCAAATTGAACAGGTCGCTGAGGAATTGCTCCATCTGTGACACCGTGTTGGCGCGCAGGACATAGATCGGAATGCCGCGATGTTCGGCATCCACGATCGTCTGCTGGCGGTCGCGGTAATACGTCTTCAACGTCACCAGCGCGTTGGCGTCATCCACATCTTTGACGATCACCGCTGGCACGCCCAGTCTCTTGGCAGCTTGCATAAGCCGGTTACGCGCCACGCCATGCGGGTACACTTTTACGGTCTGCAGCGCGCCGCGCGTGGGCTCGAGCCGGGTTGCGCTGGATTGCTCGAGACGCGTGGAAATGGGCACAGGCTCCTCGGCGGCTGCCGCGGGCTGGCGTCCGCGCCGGGGCGCCTTCGTCTCCTTGGCATCCAACCCCGATGTTGAAATGAGCGCAGCCTTCTCGATCTGGATATTTCCCTTATCGTCGCGCGTCCGGATCTGCGGAGCAAGCGGGAAGCCGCGCAGGAGCGCATCCACCGACGCCATGATATCGACATGGACCGCGAAACGATCGCGGGTCTGGATCTCGATGAGGACGTCGAACGTGGGTGGAGCGCGTCGTTCGAGGACCGTTTTCTGGGTGCCGCGCCGGCGCGCTTCCTCGTCCGAAAGCGTGACCGCTTCGATCCCACCCACCAGGTCGCTCAAGGTCGGGTTGAGAAGCAGGTTATCCAATGTTTGACCATGCGCGGTGCCGATGAGCTGCACGCCGCGTTCGGCGATTGTGCGGGCCGCGGCGGCTTCGGCTTCGCGCCCGATCTCATCGATGACGATCACTTCCGGGTTGTGGTTCTCAACCGCTTCGATCATCACCTCATGCTGAAGCATGGGTTCGCGCACCTGCATGCGGCGCGCCTTGCCCACCGCGGGATGCGGCACATCACCGTCACCGCCGATCTCATTAGAGGTATCCACGATCACGACGCGTTTCTGTTCGGCAATGATGCGTGCAGCTTCACGCAGGAGCGTGGTCTTGCCGACGCCCGGACGTCCCAGGATCAGTGCAGATTTGCCCGATTCGACAATATCCTGAATAATGTCAACCGTTCCGTAAATGGCGCGTCCCACGCGCAAGGTTAAACCGACCACAGCTGTGCGGCGGTTGCGAATGGCAGAAATACGGTGCAGGGTCCGCTCGATGCCAGCGCGGTTATCGGCGTCGAACTCGCCCGTGCGTTCGTCCACATAATCGATTTCGGCGCGCGTCACTTCCGTTTCGCGCAAGCTAATCTCGCGCTCCACAAAACGGGCAGTAGGGACACGACCTAAATCAAGGATGATCTCGAGCAGGTTCTCGCTATCGTTCGCCCTCTCAACTGCATGGCGAATATCAAGAGGAAGGACGTCGAGAAGAGCATCCAGGTCGTCAGTTATTAGTAATTGAGTCATATTTAATCAGTTTTTGATAGATAAAAGTGGGAAAGCAAAAGGGAATTCCCTCGCGAAGCATACTTGCGCCGCCTGTGCTTGCCAAAATCAGCGGCATACCACACCCTTATAAGGAATCAATGACCATGTCAGAATACCTGCCTATCCGTCAATATACCCCAATTATACGAGAAATCGAGCAATCTGAATGTTGGAAAGTTGTTATAAAATCCGCGAGGAATCAAGGGTAATCTCTATCCAGCCTCTCGAAATGATGTCTACTTCTGCCCCTCTACCCTGCTCACTCTCGAGGGCTGTACGGTTATGCCTTTGGGTACCGAAGGGACAGTTTGTTCCTCTTTGACCAGGTGTGCCAAATGCTTGACCATCACTGCCTGCCGGTCCGCGCCCTGCGCGCCCAGATCTGCCAACACAGGTTCAAGCCATGCCTGGTAGGACCGCACACACACATATATCGGTCGATTCCTCCGATCTGGAAGTGTGCTAATCAAGGATGCCAGTTTCGCGCTCACATCTATGGCTTCGGGATGAATGAGCGGCAACAATACAATTCCATATACGCCCTGCGTCGCGCTCACATAGCACTTCACACCCTCATTGGACATCCAGCCCAGCGGACTCTTCGGTTGCGGCTCAAACGGCTGCAAAAGCGGTGGAACAATCTGATGATAAAGACTCTGCACAGATGGTACATGAACGGACTTGACCCGCATCCACTCAAACGACCGATCTGCTTGCGCTATGGCAGAGACGTCCCACATCCTCTGCCACGCATACACGGAGAACCCCGCCCTGCGCAGTGCCACAAAGGCGTCACTTCTTTCGTCCACCTCCGCAAGCACATGGAACGCGCCCCATGATCCCGCCTGGACAGATAAGTTCTCAAGCAATTCGGGCAGTTCGGGATGATCGAGCTGCGAGGCCGGCGCGATAAAGAGCAGCTTCGCAAACGTCTCGTTGCGCGAGTGGATAATGCCCCCCAATACCGATTCTTCCTCGCCATTGACGATCGCGGAATAAATGTGCCGCGCCGGGTTGACGTAAGCAAACAACCCCACCGCGCCAAGTGGATTCCCGCGCGTCAGGGTACGCGCGGTATCCAACCCGATCGCGTCATCACGGAAACTATATAAATATGGCAGATCGAAGATAGCCAGGGGACGTATGGACATGCTCAGATTATATGTCATCAGTAGCCTGAAGGGTGTTGCAATCTCAAAATCGAATGAGAGTTGATTCTATTCAGGCTCACTTCGAATTAATCAGCCAGTGAAAGAAAATATTCGTGGAAGCGCGTATCGTTCGTCAATTCGGGGTGAAACGAGGTTGCCAGGAGGTGACCCTGCTGAGCGGCGACGATCCTCCCGTCTGGAACCGAGGCGAGGACCTTCGCATCTCCCTGCACCGACTCAATGATAGGCGCGCGGATAAAGACCGCGTGATAATCATCCTTTGTGTTCGTCGCCTTTTTGACCTCCGGAACATCGAGGTCCGCTTCAAAGGAATCGACCTGGCGACCAAAAGCATTACGGTTGACCTTGATATCCATGAGACCCAGCAGCGGCTGATCCCGGCTGATATCCTTGGAAAGAAAGATCGCGCCCGCGCAGGTCCCCCAGATCGCGTGGCGCTGCCCGAACTGTTTCAACGGCTCCATCAACTCATATGTCACGGCGAGCTTACCGATCGTTGTCGATTCCCCGCCCGGGATGATGAGACCGTCCAAGCCTTTGAGATGCTCAGGCAAACGCACCTCGGCAGTTTCCACACCGAGGCGCTTTAGCATCGAGATATGTTCAGCAAAATCGCCCTGGAGAGCGAGTACACCAATTTTCATAATGTAGCAATCAGTGATTAGCTGTTAGCGATTAGCAGAGATATGAGCTAAACGCTAATGACTAACAGCTAACAATTACCAGCCCCGCCCTGCGATTCTTTCCACTTCCGGCATCTGTGAAACGTTGCGTCCCACCATCGGTTCGCCGAGATCCTTGCTCACGTCCGCCAGAATGCCGGCGTCCTGATAATGCGTCACCGCTTTGACGATTGCCGCAGCGCGCCGGGCGGGATCTCCGCTCTTGAAGATTCCCGAACCGACGAACACACCGTCCACACCAAGCTGCATCATCAGTGCCGCGTCGGCAGGGGTTGCGACTCCGCCCGCCGCAAAATTGACGACCGGCATGCGCCCGAGTTCCTTGGTCTCTTTGATGAGCTCATAGGGCGCGCCGATCTCCTTGGCGTACCGCATCAACTCTTCGTCAGCCATGGTGGTTAGATGGCGAATGTCGCCCAACACCGTGCGCGCGTGACGGACCGCTTCCACCACATCGCCCGTCCCCGCCTCGCCCTTGGTGCGGATCATCGCCGCGCCTTCACCGACGCGTCGCAGCGCCTCGCCAAGGTTGCGGCAGCCGCATACAAACGGAACCTTGAAGTTATGCTTCAAAATGTGATTCGATTCATCGGCAGGGGTCAGCACTTCCGATTCGTCGATGTAATCGACACCAACCGCTTCGAGAATCTGTGCTTCCACAAAATGCCCGATGCGGCACTTCGCCATCACCGGAATCGTGACCGCGTCCATGATCTTCAGAATCAGGTCCGGGTCAGACATGCGCGCCACACCGCCGTTAGCGCGGATATCCGCCGGGACGCGCTCGAGCGCCATCACGGCACACGCGCCGGCGTCTTCAGCGATCTTTGCATGTTCCGGCGTGACCACATCCATGATGACGCCGCCTTTGAGCATTTGTGCCAAGCCCTTCTTGACAGCGAAGGTACCAGTCTTTTCTTCCATAGAATTTCTCCTGATCGTAATTGGACTGAGATTCTACCATGCTGTACTTTCATCGCAAGAGTCGGGTGACAGCATGTTCAATCCGTCGGGGGATATGCTTACATCTAATTCTAGAAGAAAAGTGGCATAAGTTAAGAGCCAATGTTCAGCAATCGGAAATAGTCCAATTCATTGGATTGGGCAAACTAATCAAACATTGGCTCTATGGTTTAGCCCGAAGTTCTGATATATATACCATACCAATATTGTCAGCAGCCACGGAGATGTGAAATGCGTATTCCCCTCGATCGTCAGAGTTCTGTACCCCTGTACCAGCAGATCGAATCCTATCTACGGCAGGGAATCCTGTCGAGCAGTCTGCCTGCCGACACTCGCCTGCCAGCCAGTCGACAGCTCGCGCGCGATCTGGGTGTGAATCGCATCACTGTGGAAAACGCGTATGCGCAGCTCGAGACCGACGGATTGATTTACTCCAGGATGGGCAGCGGCACCTATGTTCTGCCTCCCAGTCCGCTCCTGGCGCTTTCGAAAGATGGTCCCGGCGACTCCTGGCCGCTCTGGCAGCAGGATGTGGAGTTCCAAGCCCGGGTCACCGAGAGCAGACCCCGAGAAGAGATGCTCAGGAAAGCAGCTCGGCATCTTCATATGCTCAGCTTTTCCAGCGGCATCGGGGATTCCGATCTTTTCCCAGCCGAGGACTTTCGCAAAGTGCTCCAGACTGTCATGCGCCGCGACGGGATTGCGGCGCTCGATTATGGGGAACCGAGCGGGCACGCCCCACTGCGTGAGATCATCGCGCATATTTTAGCCACGCAGGGGCTTCAGGCGCGGCCGGAAAATGTTCTTATTACAGCCGGTTCACAGCAGGCGTTATCCCTGGTGTCACAGCTTTTACTCAAGCCGGGCGATGTGATCATGGTGGAGAGCCCCACGTATTCAGGCGCGCTGGATCTGTTCCGTGCCCTGGGATTCAAAGTAGTGGGAGTTCCAGTGGATGGACAGGGCATGCAGGTGGAAGCGCTGGAAAAACTTCTCCAGCAGCATCATCCAAAACTCATTTACACCATTCCCAACTTCCACAACCCGACCGGTACCTGCCTGAGCAGCCAGCGCCGCGTCGAATTAATTGTCCTGGCAGACCGGTATAACATCCCTATCCTGGAAGATGATTTTGTGGGCGATTTGCGTTACGAAGGGCGCACCCAGCCTGCGCTCAAAGCACTCGACCCAGGCGGGCGCGTTATCTACGTCAGCACCTTTTCGAAGATCTTGATGCCAGGGCTGCGTGTGGGCTTCCTGGTCGCTGAGGGTCCCATCTACAACTGTCTGGTCAATTTCAAGCGCGTCAACGATCTGGCTACTTCCACGCTCATCCAGCGGGCCCTGGAAGCCTTCGTCACCGTGGGAAGGTACCAGTCCTATCTGCGCCGTTCCTGCCAGATCTTCCATAAACGCCGCGATGCTATGGTATTGGCAATTCGACGTTACCTCCCCAATGGAGTCAATTTTGATATGCCTCAGGGTGGGCTGTTCATCTGGCTTCGATTACCTGACGACCTGTCTTCAGATAAATTGCTGCCACTGGCATGGGAGGAGGGCGTGGACTTTGCACCGGGAAATGACTTCTTCCCGGATGGAATGGGCGGTGAAAACTGGCTGCGCCTCAATTTCGTAGCTCAGGCGCCCGACAAAATCGAGGAGGGAATCAAGAGGCTGGGGAAAGCTATGAAGCGCTTGAGTGCAGTTTCCTAGTTCTTCATATGGATGAGATCACAGCTTGACAAAACAACTGAATCGAATACAATTAGGACAATGATACAATTAGGACAATTGTACAAAGATACAATTTATGGCAAATAAAAAGCTTATGCTCGAGATCGACTTCCGTTCGGGCTTGCCCATCTATACCCAGATCGTGAATCAGGTACAGGCGCAAGTCGCCGGTGGTTATTTGCAACCAGGTGATCAGTTGCCGACGGTCCGGGCGCTTGCCGAAGAATTACGAGTCAACTTCAATACGGTCGCAAGAGCGTATCGAATATTGGACGAAGCCCGGATCATCTCAACCCAGCAGGGACGCGGGACCTATATTACTGAGGTGCCGCCACCGAAAGTCACCGAACGGCTGCGCAGGGAATCATTGGAAGCCCTGACCCAGCGCT
The DNA here is from genome assembly GCA_025938055.1 of Anaerolineales bacterium. The sequence continues at coordinate 13,867 of JAICQC010000056.1, forward strand.
ACATCGGTGAAGCCCTGCGGCTGGAGTTTTCCAAGGACGAGATTAGTGAAATGGTCAAGGTTCAACTCAAGGATTGGAATGCCGGCGTTGCGCTTCGACATTAATGGAGCAGAGAAGCCGGAAAATGAGCAAACGGAAACAAGGAGGCTGTCAAAATGGACTCAAGATTTAGCAAGAACATTCAAAAGAAGCAAAAGAAAGATGACCAGCACATCTCTGCGGTTGCAGCGACGATATTTGGCACCTTTCTGGCTGCCGCGGTGCTGGGCGCGGTGCTGATGGATGGTCGTGTCTCTGATCTGGGGATTGGCTTATTCGTGGGAGGCATGACGCTTATCGGCACGTACATTTTATTTGCGCTCAAGGTCGCATCGCAGTGGGATAAAGCGGTTGTCCTGCGATTGGGAAAATTCCACGGGCTGCGCGGTCCGGGCATGTTCTGGATCATCCCGATTGTTGACTCCATACCATCCTGGATAGACCACCGTGTGATGGTAACGCCGTTTGCCGCGCAAAAGACACTCACCAAGGATACCGTTCCCGTCGATGTGGATGCAGTCCTGTTCTGGGTCGTTTGGGATGCAGAGAAAGCCGCACTGGAAGTGGAAAATTACCGCGGCGCCGTAGACTGGGCTGCCCAGACTGCCTTGCGCGACATTATCGGCCGCAAGATGCTGGCAGATATTCTCGTGGGACGCAGTATGCTCGATCAGGAGCTTCAGCAGATCATCGACGAGCGAACTACACCCTGGGGTGTGACCGTAAACTCGGTCGAGATCCGGGATATTGTCATCCCGCAGGATTTGGAAGATGCCATGTCCCGCCAGGCGCAGGCGGAACGTGAACGCCAGGCGCGTGTGATCCTGGGTGAATCGGAAAAACAGATTGCTGCATCCTTTGCAGAGGCATCGCAAGCCTATATACATAATCCCACTGCACTGTACCTGCGTGCGATGAATATGCTCTTCGAAGGTTTGAAGGAAAAAGGCGCGCTGGTCATCGTGCCCAGTTCGGCAGTTGACACCATGAATCTTGGCGCCGTCAGCGGCGTTGTGTCGATTGCTCAGAATAATCTGCCAAAAGACGATTCAAAGTGATTCCATACTGCGGCTGGATCAGATGAAAGGAGAAAGCAATGTCTACTCGTACTACAACCATTATCGTTTTGCTCATGATCCTTGGGGCAACCGTTGCAGGGCTTCTACTCTGGAACCAGTTGCCGGATCCAATGGCATCGCACTGGAATATCAACGACCAGGTGGATGGTTATATGTCCAGATTTTGGGGTGTGTTCATGGTGCCGCTCATAACGCTGGGAATGTTTTTACTGTTCCTTCTGATCCCTTCCATTGATCCCCTGAAGGTAAACATTGCCCAGTTCCGTGGAGCGTTCAACCTGTTCATCGTGTTCATCGTCACCTTCATGGTCTACCTCTATGGTCTTACGCTAGCGTGGAATCTCGGCTACACCGATTTCCGAATGAGCGGCGCCATGCTGCCCGCCATTGGCTTGCTTTTTATTTTCATAGGTTTCATGATGCGGCAAGCCAAGCGCAACTTTTTCATTGGCATCCGCACGCCCTGGACTCTCTCCAGTGACAGAGTTTGGGATGAGACTCACCGCCTCGGCGCAGTGCTGTTCATGATCTCGGGCGCGCTGGCATTCGTTGGCGGGCTTTTTGGTGGCATGACCGCCTTCTGGATGATGTTCGTGCCTCTCATGGGCTCCACCCTCTTTCTGCTGATTTACTCATATGTTCTGTATCAGCGCGAGACAAGAGCCTGATCGAAACACGGTGTAAGATGAATGTCTTACACCGTGTTTCACGTGAAACAGAAACACAACAATAACCATGGAGGAGTACAATGGCAGACGAGACCAAACAATGGGAATATCGTGTCGAGACTATTGGCAGTATGTTTGGCACCAAGGATGAGCATATCCAGACAACGTTGGACGAATGGGGTTTGGAAGGCTGGGAAGCCATCAATGTCTTCACGCCGGAAGGGAGCGGGAAAATTACCATCGTTGCCAAACGTCCATTGACGGACCGCGTGCGCCGTGCCCGCTCCTGGCCATCCCAGTAAGGAGAGAATATGCTGACTGCTGCGTA
>JAICQC010000267.1 GCA_025938055.1 Anaerolineales bacterium
CCCTGCCTTCGAAGTGTTGTAGCCGGGGTTTCCCACGCGCCCGCGATCCCCAGCCACAGAACCGACGCCCACGATCTGCCCGGCTTTAGCAGACTGGAACATTTCAGCGACCCGGCTCAACCATGCCATCGCGCCAATGAGATTGATCTCGATCATCTGGCGGTCATTTTCAAAGCTGTATTTATCGATCCCGCCGGGCGGATAATTCACTCCGGCAACAAATACCACTAGGTCCAGTCCGCCCAAGTCGGCAACAATCCGCCGCAGAAGCTCAGGCACCCCCTCATATTCCGCCACATCATGAACATAAAAGCGGGCGCGCAGTTCACCTGTAGTCCGATTGATCTCGTCGCAAAGGGCTTCAAGCTTGTCCGCGCGCCGCGCCAGCAAGGCAAGTGTAAATCCTTCTCGGGAGAGCCGCTGCGCCAGCGCCGCGCCGATTCCATCGGAAGCGCCGATGATGATCCCGCGTCGGCGTGGATTTAACGGTGTAGCACCAGCAGGCTTGTCCTGAGTTTGACTGAAGGGTTTGGGATGGTTTGACACATTATGCTCCGGAGACGGGCGGATGAATTCTAACATATCTGTAGGTCATCGAATCTGGATAACCTGCAGGTTGTCGTATAATTATTCCAGGAAATAAACGGGCTGTAGGGTGTATTTCATCATCCATCAACCCTAACTGGTCATACGCACTTAACTGTGGACGCAGCATAGGACAAAAGAGCCAGCTAGACTTCTGGCAATCCATGATTAAATGCGCCACGAACAAACGAGACGAATGGGCGATTTTCGAGCACGAATCCTGGCAGAGGCACGTAATATTCTGGAAAAAGAGGGCGGGTCGCATAACGAGAAGGAATCTCTTTCTAAACTGCTTGATATTCTCACAGCTTCCGCGGAAAAGATTTTCCCCAACGACAATGACAACGTCCAAAATATAGCGCACGAGCTGATCAATCATCAGGCGCTGCTTGCCATGCTCAAGCAGCAGACCGATGAACTGGATACGCTCAAGAAATTGAGCATCCATCTTACCTCGAGTCTTGATCTGCCAGACGTGCTGGATGCGGTGGTATCAGAAGCTATGCGCCTGATCGAAAATGCGAGTGATGTCAACATTTTTCTTTACAAGAATCACAAGCTTTCCTTTGGTGCTGCATTGGATGCAGACGGGACTCGCAATAAACCCTGGGCACAACCCAGATCAAATGGTCTCACATATACTGTGGCACGCACCGGGGAAATGCTCATTATTGAAAACATGCAGACGCATCCTCTCTATGAGCATGTGCCCAGGAATTGGACAGGTTCGATCATTGGTATTCCACTTAAAGTGGGCAATACCGTGATGGGTGTGATGAATCTTTCGCGCTCCACCATCGGCGGGTTTTCCGCATCCGAGCTACGGCTGCTCAGCCTGCTCTCAGATCAGGCGGCTGTTGCGATCTCGAATGCGAGTCTGCATCAGATGATCAGTACGCAGGCGTACAGTGATACACTGACAGGTCTTCCCAACCGCCGTGCACTGGACGAACGGCTCGAAGAGGAAGTGACTGCGGCGCGGAGAAATAACTATTCGTTCGCGGTCATCATGATGGACCTGGACGGATTCAAGGAAGTGAACGACACCTATGGTCACACCGTGGGCGATGATGTCCTGCGGCTGGTCTTCACCCAGATGTGGCGCGGCGTCCGCACGACGGATTTTCTGGCGCGCTACGGCGGTGATGAATTGACCCTGATCCTCAGCCAGACGGAGATGTCCTCCGCCCAGGTCGTCACCGAAAAGATCATCGAGGGGATGAAAAAAATCAAGTACAAACTGCCGGATGGCAAACGACTCAAACTGGGTATCTCCGGTGGGATCGCGTTATACCCTGTCCATGCCCGCACTGGACCTGACCTGCTGCGTGCGGCGGACGCCGCGCTGTATCGTGCCAAGAAATATCACCGCGGCGCCTTCGAAACCGCGCGCGGGATCACTGGTTCACTGGCAACCCACCAGATCGGGCGTGATTAAAGCCTCCGATTGATTTTACGGGGGTTATAATTTTCACAACCAAATAAGCCTTGCGAAGGTCGACATGGAAAAGCCTCAACGTTGAAGATAACCTTCGCAAGGCTTCTCATAAAATCCACTTTCAAGAGAGAACTCATCATGCATCGCAAAGTCAAAATCATCCTGAACCCCATGGCAGATATGGGAAACGCATGGCGCGTGGCGCGTGACTTGCGTTCGATCACCGAGCAACATGGAGGCGTGGACTGGAGTGGAACCGTGTACCCGGGTCATGCAATCGACCTGGCAAAACAGGCGGGAGAACAAGGATACGATTTGGTCATTGCAATGGGGGGAGATGGAACGATCCATGAAGTGATCAACGGACTGATGAAAGTTTCTGAAAAAAAGCGCCCTCTGCTTGGCGTGGTTCCGGTCGGCTCAGGTAACGATTTTGCACACAGCATTCACGCCTCCCGAAAACCTTCTGAGGCGCTCATTCACGCCTTAAACGGAGAAGCCTCCACTGTTGACCTGGGTTTGATGACTGACGAGAATGGTCGTCAGGAATATTTCGACAACACCTTGGGCATCGGTTTTGGCGCGGTCGTCACGATTCGCTCGCACAAACTTCCGGTCCTGCGCGGCTTCTTAATGTACCTGACGGCTGTCATCCAGACGATTATTTTGAACCACAACGCCATGGCGATGCAGATCGAAACGGATGAACAAAAGTGGGAGCAGAGCGTGATCTATCTGGTCATCTGCAACGGTCCGCGCGAAGGCGGTGGTTTCCTGATTGCCCCTGAAGCAAAAATCGACGACGGTCTGTTTCACTACGCGATGATCACCAACGTCAGCCGGGCGATGATGTTCAGGATCGTGCCCGAAGTAATGAAAGGTACTCACGGACGTTTCAAACAGGTCCGCATGGGTTCATGCAAAAGGTTCACACTCTCGGCAGATCGTCCGCTCTACATCCATGCCGATGGAGAGATCTTCTCTGGGCCCGGCACCGATCTTCGTAAAGTCAGCTTTGAGATCCTGCCAAACGCGCTAAAAGTAGTGAGAGGGCAGACAGGTACACAAGTAAACAAGTAGGCACGAAGCTTTGTACCCGTTTACATGTTTACCGGTCTACTTGTATACTTGCTTCCATGCCCGACCTCTTTGCCTCCCTCCTCAAACAGGATATTGGACATCTGCGTATTATCGCGGAGCTCTGGGGACTCGAACTGGATTCAACAGATGCGGACGCAGCACTGGAGGAGTTAGCCGCTTCTCTTCTCGAGCCGGACCTGCTTGCTGAGCTAATCGATACGCTCTCCCCCGAAGCGGATTCAGCCATCACTGAGCTTATCAATTCGGGCGGACGAATTCCATGGCCCACATTCACCCGCAGGTACGGTGATATTCGTGAGGCGGGTGCGGGCAAACGCGACAGAGAAAAGCTATACCTGAAGCCTGCCTCTGCAACAGAAATCCTGTACTATCGCGGGCTCCTGGCACGTGCGTTCTTTGATACACAAAAAGGACCGCAGGAATTTGCCTATATCCCCGGTGATTTGCTTTCTCTTTTGAACGTCGAAGAGCATGAAGGACAAGAGGGCGAAAAAGACGAAAGCGAGAGCACAGAACCCCTGGGACGCGCCGCCTCTCCCGGTGAAAAGGGAGTGGAAACACCAGCCAGTGATTCCATCCTGGATGACGCGACTACCCTGCTGGCAGCCTTACGCCTGGGGATAGAACCACCTGAAACAGACGTGCCTACAAAGTTCCTGCAAGCCTTGCTTCAATCGGCAAATCTACTCAAGGGATTCGCGCCGCAGCCCGAGCCGGTCAAGGTCTTCCTTGAATCTCCACGCCCGGAGGCGCTGGCACTCCTTCAACACGCCTGGATCGAAAGTGATACGTTCAATGAACTGCGCCTGATGCCGGGGATCATATGCGAAGGCGAATGGAAAAATCAGCCACAGGAAACGCGTGAATTTTTATTGAATCTGCTCGAGGCAATCCCCGAAGGCAAATGGTGGAGCATCAGTGCTCTGGTCCGCGATGTAAAACAAAAATACGCGGACTTCCAGCGTCCCGCCGGAGACTATGACTCGTGGTTCATCAAACGTGAAGCAGATGGGCAGTACCTGCGCGGCTTCGCCAGTTGGGATCAGGTGGATGGCGCGCTCATCAAATTCTTCATTGTAAAGATCCTGTACTGGCTGGGACAGGTGGATCTGTGTACCGCAGAAGGTGCCACAGAGCCAACCTCTTTTCGCATCTCGAATCCCCAGTCTCAACTCATCAGCAACGAAAATAAAAAACTACATGTGTCATCGCAGGGATTAATTTCGATTCCCCGCCTTGCGCCTCGCGCGGTGCGCTATCAGATCTCGCGTTTTTGTGAATGGGACGATCCGAAAGAAGATGTGTACCGTTATCGCATTTCCACAAACTCGCTCACAAAGGCCAGGCAGCAGGGGCTGAAAGCGGAACATCTGCTTGCGTTATTGTCAAAACATACAGATGCAGGAATCCCGCCAACACTGATCAAAGCCCTTAAGCGCTGGGAGATGAACGGCACAGAAGCGCGGGTGCAGACTCAGATCATCTTAAAGGTGAGCAAACCGGAAGTGCTGGAAGAGCTGCGTAGATCGAAAGCCGCGAGATTTCTGGGCGAAGTGTTAAGCCCAACCACAGTGACTATTAAGGATGGGGCAGTTCAAAAAGTGATGGAGGTTTTAGCAGAGCTAGGTCTGCTAACCGAAGTGACAGCAGGCTAGCCGCCCAGCGCAGCGACAACCATTCTGTTCAAATCAAGCGACTTGCCGCGCTCAAGTTCCTCCTCGATATCATCGGAACGCACCTTCTTCACATCTTCGAGCACAAGTTGAATATCACGGTGCGTATCACTGTTGGTTTCGGGGTGAGACATGCAAAATCCAAGAATTTGGAGCGCGGATTTGCGTTTGCCTTCCGCCGCGAGAATATTTGCGTAGCCTACAAGCGAAAACAACACCCATGAGATGGAATCGTTTTCAAGATTGAGTTGCAGCGCTTCATTCAGCGAAGCATACGCCTCACGCAGCTCACCCAGACCCACTTGTGAATAAACGAGATTGATCAGCATGATGGGCAGAGTATAACGATTGCCTAATTCGCGCGCCAGTTTGATACCTTCCAGAGTATAGGGTTTGGCTTCTGCATATCTTCTTTGGACACGGATCAACTCACTTAGATTGTTATAGGTACGTGAGAAACCATATCGATCGCCGGCGAGTTTGCAGATCTCGATCGCTTGAAGATAGTAATCATGCGCCCGTTCGAACTTATGAGTATTCACACTGATCATCGCCAGCATATTTAAGGAGAATGCCTGCGCGATGGCATCTCTTGCCTCTTTTGCAAATTCGTAGCTCTCTTCGCCATACCGTTGCGCCTCGGTATATCTCCCCTGATAGTGACTGATATAACCGAGCTGAGCGAGAGTATAGGCGATCACATCGACATCATTCAACTCCTGCGCGATCGCAAGACTCTCCTGCAATTGTTTTTCCGCCTGATCATACTTGCCCTGCTCTAACCCGGTGCGACCCAGCCGCGCCAATGCTTTGGATTCGAGCCTCAGATCATCGATGCTGCGCGCCAGCACGATACATTCCTCAAAACGCGCAGTGGCGGTCGTGTGGTCGGTGAGCCAGAGATGAGCGACACCAATGGTCAGCAAAAGCCGCGCGCGCATCGCGGGGTTCGTGTCCTCAGCGGAGGCAAGGATGGCTAAGGCACGCTCCGAGGCAGAAAGCGCTTCCCGATAGGCGCTGAGGCGCATGGATTTTTCCGCAGCTCGTTCAAGGAATTCGACCGCGCGTGCAGTATCACCTGCCAATTCGTAATGCTGGGCGATCAGACCCAGATATTCATCGATCCGCTCGCCGCTTTGCTGGATGAGCCAATGAGCCGCCATCCGATGATACAGTTTGCGCTTGGCTTTCAGCACCCGTTCATATGTGACCTCCCGCAAAATGGTGTGCTTGAAAATGAATTCTTCGGCGCTGGCAAACGCCGACGGCTGGCGGGAAAAGACCAGCTCTTTATTTCGTAAAGCGCTTAAAGCAGAATGGATGTCCTCACCACCGGTGAGCATCGACGCAGGCTCTGGGGCATGAATGGCTGCCACAGCCGTATCCCAAAACGTGCGACCAATCACCGCGGCACGTTCGAGTACTTCATTCTCTCTGGAGGGAAGCCGGTCAAGACGAGCCTGCAAAACACCCGTCAGCGTGGCAGGCACGCGTAGTTGAGTGACTCGATGGGGAACAATCTGCCACATGTCATCCCCCTTTACAATCACACCATCTTCGATCAATACCTTGATCAACTCTTCCAAATAAAAAGGATTTCCCTCTGCATTTTTCGCCACAGTTTCTACAAGGTCAGGAGGCAGATCAGGCACATTCTGCAAAATTCCGCTGACCAGCTCGCGGCTGGCATCGAGGTCGAG
>JAICQC010000221.1 GCA_025938055.1 Anaerolineales bacterium
ACGCCTTGGGTGCGACTATGAACGAAGATTCTGACCTCCCCGACGGGCGGTTTGTTGCCTGGTTAGGCCAGTTTCAGTGGGGACGGCAACTCGGGGTATGGAACAGCCAGGTGTTCTTTCGAGTAGATATGCAACTGACTACTGAGCCGCTCTTGCCGCTAGAGCAGATTGCCATCGGAGGACGTTTCAGTGTGCGCGGCTACCGGGAGAACACGATGGTACGAGACAATGGCTTCATGGTCTCAGTGGAAACCCGCATTCCTTTGATTCAGAGCCGCCGATGGGTAGAGTTTTTGCGGATCGTCCCATTCATCGATTTTGGACGGGGCTGGAACCGTAAGGTGCCGACACCCGAGCCAACGAACCTGGCCAGCATCGGCGTGGGCCTGCAGTGGTCAACGACGTGGCGCACCGCCATACCGCTTCGAGCCTATTTTGAAGTTTTTTGGGGGCATAAACTGCTTGACGTTGAAACATCAGACGGTAATTTACAAGATAAAGGGTTGCATCTCCAGTTCGTCTTGTCAGCATTTTGAGCTGATATTGGTTTGCCCTGATACGACTTGTAATTTGACCAAATTAAATTTTCATTTAGAGTCGGCTATCCCATCTCATCCGAGTTGTCCATTATTCCTTATGTGGTCGTAGATCAGAAGTGGTCACTTCTTTAGGCATGCCTACTTGTTCAAGCAAAAAGGCACGTTGTTGCCGGAAATCCCTATTCTGCGGTGCAGACGTTATCAAATCCGAGATGGACGACAAGGCGTCATACCAGAGACCAGTCCTAGCATAGAGATGAGGATGTAATGCTTTACTTGACCGTGCCATTTCTAGACGGAATTGCTTTAAGAGTTCAACACGCTCCATAAGACGTCGCTGATCTGGTCCACTAACCTTGGCGAGTTCTCTCTGGAGGAGTTCCTCGGATTCCACTTCGATTGAGCCCGTCGCGACGAGATTTTTTGAGGGTGTCTGAGGATCAAGTATCAGCGCTACGGACCATGTATACGTATTGTTAGGTTCTAAGTGCTTACCATGGTCTGTCAATTGAATGCGTTGGATGCCGGGATGGTGAGGGGAGGCGAGACGCGTTTGCAACAGAGGGGATATGGCCCTTCTACGACTAATCGTAAATTCGATGGGATGAGTCGTTAATGCTGAAAGATACCAATAGAGTTCTGGCTGTTCTCGCATGGTCAGACCTGTACTTTCGGGCGCCAGCACTGCCACCGTTGGCAAGTCTTTCTCAAGCGTGCGTTTAGCCGTTGCGATGCGACCGCGGGGCGTGCCACGTGGTATGTACAACGGCATGCAGTCCGGAGTGGTCGCGTGTTGGATGGGCTCGGCACTGTGCGGGTGACTATACGCGGTATAATGCCAAAGGAATACAAGCCCAAGACCTCCGATCGTAGTCACCCATAAGCTGAGCTTTTCGGACTTCATCTCTGTCCTCCTGAAGTAGCATCAAAGTACGCTCTGTCTTTCCCTCCGCCGCTAAGGTTGGACATGGGGACATCAAAGGCTGCCGTGTCTCACTTAAAGAGCTCGGGAATCAGAGGGGCAATAATTGCTGCCGCGATGCTGATGATCGTATTCTTCTTTGGCTCTGGCAGCCCCATGTCAAAGAACACCAGGCTGAACGCTGCGAGTATCACGCCCAAAAGCAGCAAGAATACTGCGATTTTTTTCTTATCCCTCCTGTGACCTGACTTGCTTTCTGGCAACTGGCTTCCCCAGTTCCGCATATGGATTGAGACAATCACGACAGACATTAACCACCCGAGTCCCGCAGGGATGTCGGGAATCCACCAGCTATATCCAGACGCCACATAGACAGCAGCACCAAGGGCCCCAAGGCAGGCAGAGCCCAAAATAACAAAGCGCCAGAGTGAGATCGTCCACAGTCCCACTAGGCCGCCCAGTATACTCCACCCGAGGATCCACAATGCTTCTTGCCACTCAGGCCACACCTGAATAAGCGAGCTTTCTTTACCGCCAAGCCGAAGCAATTGGCTAACGATATGAGCTTGGAAAACCAAGCCGGAAATCTCTTGTTCAGCATCTCGCCACCGGCTGTATGGCGTAGAAAAGGTATCTGCCACGCTTTCAGCTGTCACACCTATCAGGACAACTTTGTCTTTGACCGCTTCTGACGGAATCTCATCTGAGAGAAGGGATGTCAGAGAATAGGAGGGGAAACAGTCGGGCGTATTACGAAAATCAAGTAAAATTTGGTATCCACTGTCGTCGGCCCTGATGTATCCGCCGTCATTGGCTTCAAACGGCCGAATAGTTACGCGTCCTAGCTGAGTCGGTGACGGGTTGGCAAGGTTACGGGGACGGGATTGCTCCCCCGCCTGAAAATACAGATGTGCCAATCGAAAAGCAAACGCATACGCGATATTTTTTTCTGCATCCATGGATAGAAGCGCCCGCCGAACATGCCCGTCAGCATCTTGCATAAGTCCATCGCTAAAACTGACCTGCGCCTCGCTCCCCACAGCCGGAGGCGGGATACGCTGTCCCTGAACGCCAACGTTCATGGTAACGATAATATTGGGATTGCGGATCAGTACCGCTTCTAGCTTGTCATGTCCAGGAGGAACAGGGAGGTCCCGATAGAGATCCAACCCGATGGCGCGTGGCTGATGCGTTATGAGATTTTCGAGCGCCTGGGCCAAGGCGGCATCCGTTACGGGGTAACCGTGGGTTTGTATGTCCTCCTCGGTGATCGTGATAAGTACAAGGGGGTTATTTGAGACGCTATGGGCGCGTAGTGCGATTGCCAAATCGTACGTGGATAGTTCGAGGAATTCGAGCCATCCGGCGTAACGCGCCGCCATAATGCTGCAAAAGACAAAGAGGCTGCATGCCAAACTAGCCCAGAGTGCGGTCCTTCTATATCTATGCTGAGAACTCATGACGGAAGCGCTTATTTCATAGCCAATTATTAATTAACAGAAAAGGTGCCCAGAAAGCGGGATGTTGATAATCTTGTACATCGTCAGCTGAGTCGATTAGCGCCAATTGAGCTTGCTGAAGGGCGATAGCCCTGGAAACATTTGTCTCTTTCAGCTGTCGGTAAAACTCGGCTACTAGCTGTACAGCCGCAGGATCATCGATAGTCCACAGGGTCGCGAGCGCACTTTTTGCGCCGGCTTTGACGGCAAGGCCGGCAAGTCCTAGAGCTGCACGCTCATCGCCAGCTGCTGTTTCGCAGGCGCTTAAGGCCAACAATTCCAATGGATTATCCCGGAACCGAAAGCGCTTCACAAATTTCTCAAGACGATCAAGCGTCAGGCGATCATCGGACGTGAGAATATATGTTTGTTCCGCTTCACTTTGAAACTGTGCGTGCGAAGCAATATGCACCATAGTGAGATGCGGATCTTGCAATCTTTTTTCCAAGGAAGCGAGGGAGAAATCTTGATCCGGCAACAGAACGCTGTGCTTTGGATAAAGCTCTCGTATGATATGGAGTTCCTCAGCAACCTCTGGCAGGGGAGGGAAGCCATGTGCGGGTGCAGCTAAACCTGCAGCCAGGATTTTTGTCTTTTCTCGTTGTAGAGGACGAGGCGCTTGCAGGCTAAGTCCCGGCGTAATGGCTACTGCATATTTTTGAATAAGAAATTGTTCACCATCGACCAATGCTGCCATGGGAATAGTAAGCAACGGCCCATCAGGCACGAAGACTAGCGTATCCGTGCTAACCGGCAGATCCTTTTCGAAAGGACGAATCAGCCATTCATAGAGCTGTTGGGCATGAGGAAGAAATTCCCAGGTGCGTTGATCTTCTAGCTTCTTACGCAATTCTTGGACCTCTTGCGTGATCACATCTGCACTGACCTGCACTGGATATCGCAGTAGACCCTTTGGCATTGTTACAAGCAATTCTAAGCGATCTCTCAGGATAAGCGGATACACGATCACAGCGGTGGGGAATATATTCAAGACATCATCCAGCGGAGTAAGATCCTTTTGTTCGCGATCGATACAATCATCCCGAAAATAATCTTGTAACTCTGCCGCCTTAAGCCGTTCCGCTGTTTCACGAGCTTCTGCAAGAAGGCTATCCTGTTTTTTTACATGCTGCGATGCCGACTGTTGCAAGAGAAGATCGACGAATCCAAGAAACACAGGTTTCACAGTCTCACGGAAAGATGATGGGACCGGGCCAAAGCGAGTCACTACGTCGGGATCCACAGACTGCAAAGTCTCTACAGCCTGCCTGTATGACTTTGTGGCTTCCTCAAGTTTTCCCTGCGCTTTAAGCACCCGTCCTGCCTGCCACTGCCATTGGTACAGAGACTCTGGCGCCTTCACTTGCTGGGCGGCAAAAATCGCCCGCCGAGTCAATTGTAAGGCTTCATTGCACTGTTGTTCATCTTCGTACAGGCGAGCGAGATATCCCCAAGCGTAGGATGCTGCCCGCAAGTCGGTAACGGCTTTTGCAACAACGGATGCTTCATGAAAGACCTTACTGGCTTGCAGTAATAAAACATCCATTGCGCGATCGCGCCTCTGTGGAATCGTAGAGGTAGCACTGGCATGGTGTGTCTCTGACAGACGTACCATACGACCGCGACAGCCGGAAACTTGTGTTGAAATGCCAGGACTGAGAGGAGCCAAGTTGTTTGGCTTGCGAAGTCGCTGCCAAAGGTTATAGTAGACGAGGCCAAGATTAAGCAAAGTGTACGCTTTGTCGTGGGAAACAGGTAATTCCTGCATGAATTCCCATGCTTCATTCAGGTGTACGGTAGCTTCCTTGTACCGTCCATCTTGCGTCGCGGCCATTGCCGCGTGAGTCAGCGCTCCTGCGGCCCTTATATGGCTGGCAATTTTCCTTGACAATGTAGTACTTTGTCTGTATGCATCAAGTGCTTTCTCGTATTTATTCTTAGCCATAAATAGATTCCCGATATTGTTTAGAATCACGGTCTCAAGACCTATATTGTCTTCCTCTCGTACTAGGGAAAGTGCTTCGTATAAATATGTTTGAGCTTGATCCCACAACTCGGTTGCAAGGTAAACATTACCCAGATTAGCCTTAATGAAAGCAAGTTGTTTTCGATCAACAAGTTTTTTACCCTGTAATAAACGTTGAGCGGAATTTAAGGCTTCTAAAGAGGCGCTATATTGGCCAAGGGCATGGAAACCTTGAGACACATGGGTAAGAGCCATGCTTTGGGCCAGCGCATCTCGGGCATTTTTGTAGAATCGAGCTGCTTCTGACCAATGGATAACAGCCTGTTCAAAATCTCTGCGTTGGAATGACGCAACACCCTGAGCCATACACCATTTTGCTGATGAGCATGCCGGGGAAGCAGCAGATTTGGCCCATGCTGAGCCAGGAGACATCAGTATAGGCCAAAGAGGACCCACATACCCCACAATCAGTACCAGCAGGGGCCAAGCGCAGGACGAAAGGCCTCCCCTTCCTTTTTGGCAGAGTCCTGCTGGAAGACCATGAATAAGTGTTGTTGTGCTTCCGGCACCAATCGTGCGGCTTATACACTGCGAAAACGAACCCGCAATCCTTATCATGTCCATGTGTCTCTCATCCTGAAACCCCATAGATTGTCTACTTGGCTGCTGATCTTTCCGTTTCACGAGTTCAGCCAGCATTTGTGCGGCTCTTTGCATGATGTCTCTCCCTGCTCCGGGCTGTCGCTATGTGCGGCTGCGGGCTCGAAGTCGCACCTATGGAGAGGTGGTGCTCGTGGTGGTGGACAAACCCGGTGAAAAGCCGTTTTACTTGATCTCGATGTCCCTGGACATCCAGGTGACGCGGTTGATTCAGGCGTGGAATCAGCGCCACTGGATCGAGCACATGTTTCGCATCATGAAGCACCTGTTGGCGGCGGAGGCTTGTCAAGCGCGGAGCGAAGACGCCTACTACGGTCATTTTGTCTTGCGTCTGATCGCGGGCTTTGCCTTGTTTTATACGAGCCGGTTCATCTTCAAAGGTCAGGTGACCATGGAAGAGATGGTGTTTACGTTGAAACATCACTGGATGATAGTCGATTACGAGCCCTTTGAATTATATGCGATTGCATGATCACCTAGGCGGAACCCCGCGACAATACGGGATAAACGTGTCATACGGAAAGATCAGGCTGTTGCTATTGCGCCAATGTGTAAACTGGCGGAATCATGAGATCGGCAGATCATTTTGTCGCACATTAGAGCTATAGTATGGCACTCAGGGTAATGGTATAAGTTGCATACTAAACGGTGGAAAAAATTGCGTGTCAAGATCGATGGTCGCCTGGGCCAAAAATGCCGCTGTACTAAAGGGTTGAGGTAATGTCTGGCATGTCCCATCTAGTGACAGGATCGATCTTGCGGTGATCGATTGACTGCTATTGGGACCTGAGACTAATATTGTATTGCCAGGGGGTGCTACCACAACAGGAGGAAACAATACTGGGATGACTGCATTGGGCGTAACACTGATATCTACCAAGAACCTGGGTCCTGTGCAGTCAACCGATTCGAAAAGCAGCTGTGTGTTCCCAAAAAATCTATCTTGAGTGACTACGAGTGGAATGAGCTGTCCATTCAGGTTAAAGGGAATTATGGGCTGTCCTTGCGCACTGATACCAATTGTATCGCCTATTTTGGTACCATTAGCATCACTGATCCGTAATACCTGTGCAGTTGCAGGTGAAAGACCGTGGCTAGTGATAAAAATTATCGCTGGTAATATAAGCACTACTATGCGTATTTTCCCATCTGATATCATGACACCTATTCCCTTTCCAAAAGAAAAAATTCTTTCATAATAGGATAAAGAAACCTTCCTCTAGGCCTTCCTTCTGAGTGAATGTGCCTGTGTCTATTGGTTCCACCGTATAATGCATTTCTGGTTCCATATCATGGGTAACCCTCCTGGCTCAAGTTGACTTTTCACCTGAAAGGGATCATCGTTGGCGGCATGACGCGTATCCGTTCCAGAGGTAAATGGTGCTTTCGAGTAGCCTTCATTCTCTGTCGTACTGGCGGTTTCCTGCTCCAGCCAGTAGAGGGACTTTGGAACCACACCGCTAGGAACAGCTGGAGCGCTGGATCGACGCGATTGCACAAAACTGCTGGTTTCGCCCTCCCGCCACTGCTCTGCGCACCGTCGGGATAACAACACAGTTGGTAAAAAGCCTTGCGGTAGTGTCGTCACGGTCTCGCTGAGATTCGTCAGCGTCAAGATGTCGACCTCGCCGTCGATCCCCAAAGCTGAGTCAGCTCTCACTCGGCTGACTGTATCGGGCAAAAACGCATCTGCCGTGATGTGGATCTGACCTCCTTGTCCCTGTAAAGCATTTGCTACTACATTACTGGATTTGAGAATACCAAATCTCGTATCAATCGTGATGTTACCTCCAGTGGTCGTCGGCCCACCGCCGATCGTCGTAGTGATATCACTGTTCTGCAGCTGTATCAATTCCTGGACCCTCAACGTGATATCGCCGCCATCTGTAGCATTGGATGCCACCGACACAGCACTGCTCTCACTCAGAAACATATCATCGGTCGTAATGGTAATACTGCCGGCCTTGCCAGTGCCGACACTTTGTGCGGTAATGACCGCTCTCCCAGAGAGATTTAACGTTTCGGCTTCCACTAAAATTGAATCCGCCTGGCCAGGGCCCAAGGTCCCGCTAGCAATCTGAGCCCCTTCTGTAAGGATTATATGGGTAGCCTGCACGTCGATGGTGCCCGCGTTTCCGGCTCCCCTATC
>JAICQC010000226.1 GCA_025938055.1 Anaerolineales bacterium
ATCGCTGGAGACTGGAACGGAGACGGCATCGACACGACGGGTGTCTTCCGTCCGAGCAATGGCGCCTTGTACCTGAAGAACACGAATGCCACCGGGTTTGCGGACATCCAGATCAACTACGGGTTGCCGGGGGACAAGCCGATGACCGGCGACTGGGATGGGGATGGCGATGATACGATCGGCATCTACCGCAACGGCAGTTTCTACCTGCGTAACTCCAACACCATTGGCTTTGCGGATATCGTCTTTGCCCTGGGCATCCCCGGTGATCACCCAATCGCTGGCAATTGGGATGGGTTGCCCTAATCACTAGCTCCTCTGTTCAAATTAGAAATTGATAGCGATTCTGTACCAAGTATCGCCTCATTCAACTTAAGGTGTAGGACCTACAGATTATTTGTTTTGTTCTTTCTCACTTATTCAATGCCGCCTCGATGATCTGCTGTACGCGGGATGCCATACTGGATGGATCGGGGTGCAGGCCCTCGACCAGCAACGCGCTGTCATAGATCTGCTCGATGATCAGTGCCTGTAATTCTGAAGCAGAATCCATATTAAGCATCTTTTTGAGAATGGCGTGCGACGGGTTGAGTTCTAGGACTTTCTTCGGGATCTCGTGCTCCTTGCCGAGATACTTATAAATACGCTGGAGTTCCGGGTTGAGGGCGCCATCTGCATCTGCCAGGCGGGCAACGGATTGAGAGAGGCGGTTGCTGGCGCGCACGTCAGTCACGCGCTCGCCCAATACCTGTTTGAAGCGCTCGATCAGTTTGCCAAAGTCTGCTTCCGCGATCGACTCCTGCCCCTCGGTTTCCCTGGGTGTTTCGGTGATCTCCGCCTGCGCAACATTTTTAAGCTCATACTCCTTGTACGTGCGCAAGCCCATCAGCATAAATGAGTCCATCGGCTCGGTCAGCAGTAAGACTTCTGTTCCCTGTGATTGGAAGTAATCCAGATGCGGACTGCGCAAAATGGATTTGGGATCGTCACCGACGATAAAATAGATCACTTTTTGCTCGGGCTGCATCCGCCCGATGTACTCCTCCAGGGAAGACCAGGTTTCAGCGTGCAGGTTGGTTTTGAAGCGCAGGAGTGGAGAAATGCTTTCCACCTCGGTTGGGCTGCTTGCCACAGCTTGCTTTAGATAAACGCCAAACTCTTTCCAGAATATTTGATATTTCTCTGCATCGTTTTTCGCCAGCGACTCAAGCTCCTTCATGATCTGCCCGGTAATGACCTTTTTCAGGCGCGCCATTAACCCGGTTGCCTGGACGGTTTCGCGCGAAACGTTGAGCGGCAGATCCTCCGAATCCACCACGCCCTGCACAAAGCGCAGATGCTCGGGCAGCAGATCCTTGTTGTATTCGTCGATCAAAATGTTTCGGGAATACAGCTTCAGCCCGTCTTCCTTGCGCATGGAGAAGATGCCGCGCTCGCTTTTGCCTGGCACATACAAAAGCGCGTACAATTGAACTGGCGCGTCGGTGACGATGTGCGTATGCAGGAGCGGGTCTTCGAAATCCAGGGTCAGTTGTTTGTAGAAATCCTTATAGTGTTCCTCGGTCACACTTTGCTTCGACATCCTCCAGATGGAGGTCTGTTTATTGACCGGTTGCTTTTCCTCGCCTACGTAAATCGGGAAGCCAATATATTCAGAATGCTTGTGAATAATGTTCTTGAGACGGTATTCATCTGCGAACTCCGCTGCCTCTTCCTTTAATTTGATCTCCACTTTCGTGCCGCGCTCGTTCATTTCCGCGGGGCTGATCTGGTAATCCTCCTCGCCTGTGGCATACCAGCTCACGGCTTTTGCGCGCGGCTTATAGGACCGTGATGTGACGCGCACCCATTCCGCCACCATGAACACGGAATAGAAACCCACACCAAACTGACCGATCACCTGCGTCAGATCGGTGCTTTTATCCTTCGCGGCTTCCAGAAATTTGCGCGCGCCGGACTGAGCGATTGTCCCCAGGTTCTCGATGACCTCCTCCTTGGTCATGCCGATGCCCGTATCCTGAAGCGTCAGCATGCGGGCGTCCTTATCCACCTTGATGTGGATCGCAAGCTCCGCGGCCGGGTCGAGCACATCCTGGTTGGTCACCATCTCGAAGCGAAGGCGGTTGAGCGCGTCGGAGGCGTTGGAAAGCAATTCGCGCAGGAATACCTCACGGTCCTTGTATAAGGAGTGGATCAGGATGTTGAGCAGCTGCTTGGTTTCTGCCTTGAAATGAAAGGATTGGGCTTCGTCCTTCGTTTTGGTTTGATCTGAGTCGGTCATGGGTTCCTCCTGTTGAAATCAAAGCCTTATTTTGCAGGCTTGTTCTGGAATGATTTTCATCCACATTTTATATCGCACTGGTCTGTCAGAGACAAGAGAAATGTTAGAGAAATATCAGCGGGAAAGAACGATATCATAGCGGTTTCGTTTCTACGTGTATAGGACATCTAACTTTGTTCTTATTTTCCGCAAATGTCTTTCACACACAAACTCCATAGAATTTTAACGGACAAAACTTACCATTTCTATACTATTTCATCTCAGAGGAGATTTCTTATGAAGCTCGATAAATTCACTCAGAAATCCCAGGAGGCGATTTTTCAGGCGCAGGAAATTGCCCGGGATTATAACCATCAGAGCATTGAGCCCACTCACCTGCTGCTGGCATTGATCCGGCAGGACCAGGGGATCGTCCCTGCCATCGTCACACAGGTGGCAGGCAGCGTCCAGGCGCTGCGCGATGAATTGCAGAATGAGCTTGCCCGGCGCCCCAAAATCCAGGGCGCGGGGGTGGACGTGGGTCTGGCGCAAACCACCGCAGACGCCCTGACCGCCGCCGAGCGCTACGCCAAAGGCATGCAGGATGATTACGTCTCGACCGAGCATATCCTGCTTGCGCTCATCGATACGATGGAAGGCAAGCGGCTGGCATCCTATGGCTTGACGAAGGATGCGGTTCTGACCGCGCTGAAATCGGTGCGCGGCTCCCAGCGCGTCACTTCTGCTGACCCTGAATCCACCTACCAGTCGCTCGAGAAATATGGCCGTGACCTGACGGACATGGCGCGCAAAGGCAAACTCGACCCGGTCATCGGGCGCGATGAGGAAATCCGGCGCGTGGTGCAGATCCTGTCACGGCGCAGCAAAAACAACCCGGCGCTGATCGGTGAGCCGGGCGTGGGGAAAACGGCGATCGTCGAGGGGCTGGCGCAGCGCATTATTAACGGCGATGTTCCTGAAGGTCTGAAAAAGAAACGCCTCTTCCAGTTGGACATGAGCGCGCTGGTGGCAGGCGCCAAATATCGCGGCGAGTTCGAGGAGCGTCTCAAAGCCGTCCTCAAGGAGATCACCGAATCCGCCGGCGAGATCATCCTGTTCGTGGACGAGATGCATACCGTCGTCGGTGCGGGCGCGGCAGAGGGCGCCATGGATGCGGGCAACATGCTCAAGCCCATGCTGGCGCGCGGCGAGCTGCATATGATCGGTGCGACCACCCTGGATGAATACCGCAAGCACGTGGAAAAAGACCCTGCCCTCGAGCGACGCTTCCAGCCGGTGCTGGTGGAGGAGCCGAGCGTGGAGGATACCATCTCGATCCTGCGCGGCTTGAAGGAACGTTACGAAGTCCATCATGGCGTACGTATCACCGATCCGGCTGTGATCGCTGCCGCGACGCTCAGCCATCGCTACATCAGTGACCGGCATCTGCCCGATAAAGCCATTGACCTGATCGACGAAGCTGCAGCGCGCCTGCGCACCGAGATCGACTCCAAGCCTCAGGCGCTGGACGAGGCGGACCGGCAGATCATGCAGTTGGAGATCGAACGCGAGGCGTTGAAAAAAGAGAAGGATAAGGCATCGAAGGAACGCCTTAAAAAGGTCGAAGAGGAGATCGCGGAGTGGCGCGAGAAATCCAATGCCCTCACCGCGCGCTGGCAGGCGGAGAAGCAGGCGATCAGTGAGCTACGCGTGCTTAAGGAGAAGCTCGAGCAGACACGCCTCGAAATGGAGCGCGCCGAACGTGCCGCGGACCTGGAAAAAGCCGCTCGTTTGCGCTATGGCGAACAGCGCCAGTTGGAAGAACAGATTCGCGCCGCAGAAGAACGCCTGCGGTCCATGCAGTCGGAAAATGCCCTGCTCAAAGAGGAGGTGGACGCCGAAGAGATCGCAGCGATTGTGGCGCGCTGGACAGGCATTCCCGTTTCCAGGCTGCTCGAAGGGGAGACTCAAAAACTGTTGCGCATGGAAGAAGGTTTGCATGAGCGTGTGGTCGGGCAGGACGATGCGGTGCGTGTGGTTTCCAACGCTGTACGCCGCGCCCGTGCCGGTTTGCAGGACCCGAACCGCCCGATCGGCTCGTTCATTTTCCTCGGACCCACCGGCGTCGGTAAGACGGAGTTGGCGCGCGCCCTTGCAGAGTTCCTCTTTGACGATGAACATGCCATGATCCGCATTGATATGAGCGAATATCAGGAGAAGCATACGGTGAGTCGCCTCATCGGCGCGCCGCCCGGCTATGTGGGCTACGATGAAGGCGGGCAGTTGACCGAGTCGGTGCGACGCCGCCAGTATAGTGTGGTGCTGTTCGACGAGATCGAAAAAGCTCACTCCGAGGTCTTCAATGTCCTCTTGCAGTTGCTGGACGATGGCCGCTTGACCGATGGTCAGGGACGCACCGTGGACTTCCGTAATACGGTCGTGATCATGACCTCCAACCTGGGCAACCAGCTCTGGGAAGGCGAACGCGTCGTGACACGCGACGCGATCAATCACGTCCTGCAGGAACATTTCCGTCCCGAGTTTCTGAACCGCATCGACGAGATCGTGGTCTTCCACCCGCTGCGCAGGGAACACCTGGCAGAGATCGTGGATATCCAGATGCGCCGTGTCAAGGACCTGCTTGCCGACAAGGGCTACCATCTGGAAGTGAGCGACTCAGCGCGCGAGTATATCGCCGAGGTCGGTTATGACCCCAGCTTTGGCGCACGCCCACTCAAGCGAGCCATCCAACGCGAGCTACAGGACCCGCTGGCGCTCAGAATCCTGGCTGGCGGGTTCGAGGA
This sequence comes from Anaerolineales bacterium, assembly GCA_025938055.1. The sequence goes on from JAICQC010000226.1 coordinate 5,065, forward strand.
GGGTGACACCATCACCGTGGATCGCGGTCCCGAGGGATTGACCTTCACAGTCACTGTTCCAGTCGTGGAAGGGGAAGTTGTAACGTAAGAGATAAAAAGCCTTGCGAAGGTTGTTCTCGTGGGTGAAGCCTGCTTGGTCAAAACCTTCGCAAGGCTACTTTTTGTTTTGCACCTGGCAGCCCAGCCGTTATCAAAGCAGCAAGTCTTTTATTTCCTTTTACTTCTGAGTCTCTGGATCAGTTTCGCAGAAAGGATACTGCCTCCTATCACCCCCACTAGCAGCCCCAACCCCTGCAGGAGGTAGACAGGCACTGTAATGGGTTGTGGCGGCACATAACCGCGTGGACCATCTGTGCGGCGGATGCGCCACAGACTTCCGGTGCCGATCTGTTCACGGATACCACCGCGTTCGGGAGCGATATGAATGACCCCAAAATCAACGACGTAGAGATTTCCATCCGGGCCAAACTGGCAATGGGATGGACGCTCGAAGCCATCATGAGGCAGCTTGGAGGCGGGGCCGGTCATCTTGTTGACCGCAAAATCGCGGACCTGGCCGGTTCCCATATCCACGCGGACGACTTTGAATCCAGCGGGTGTCACGGCTTTGGTGACGGTGGTGATCGGCGCCAGGTCGCCAAAACATGCCACGAAGGCGTCTCCCTCAAATCCAAATGCAGGGTCGCGGCAGAAGTCAAATCCGTTGGCTGCCACGTGAGTTTGAAAGGAAACGAACGGCTTGGGTGGATAGGGGTTGGGAAATTCAGCCAGCACAGGTTCGCGCCCATGACCGCCCTCACCCCAATATGGATCGTCCAGGCGGATGCCGGAAGCAAAATCGGGCCAGCCGTACCATTCCCCGTCCCTGATCTCGTAGAGATCATCCGGATCGTCGACCACGTAGCGCGCGCCGCGCTCATCCATGCCGTGTTCAGTGGCAAATAGTTTTCCATCCTCTGTAAATGCCACGCAATAGGGATTCCGCAAACCCCAGGCAACTACTTCCAGATTGCTCCCGTCAGAGTCACAGCGCAGGATCGCTCCGTTGCACTTTATATTTCCTTTAACTACCTGACCGGGGGAGGTCACGGTTCCAAAAGGAACATACGCGCCCGTCTGTACTTTTTCACGGATATCTCCCAAAACATTTCGAGCTTCATAATTTTTCCCGGCTAATTTTATATCCTTTGCTGGAACATCTGAAAATTCTGGAAATTTGGGCAACCACTCAAACCCAAAATTATCTGCTCCCACGACGCCGCAGTTCGTGGCACAGCCGACTCCGAAATAGAGCTTTCCATCAGGTCCAACGATAGGAGGTCCTGCCGGATGATCGCCGCGCCCTGCCAGTTCAGTAATGATCTTCTCTGCCTGACCATCCGGTCCGATGCGAAGAAGGGTGTCGGTGTTCATCACGTAAAGATAGCCCTCATGCCAGCATGCACCGGAAAGCGCACCCGATTTGATCCATTCGTCCTCTGGCAGTGTAAAGAACGTCTCCCAGCTTCCTGTTTGCGGATCGACTTTCAGGACGCGCGGAGGATCATCGATTTTGTGCCCGGATTCGACCATATAACAGTACCCCTGACCGTCAAAGCAGCAATGATCGGGCGCATTAAAGCCGCTTGCCACCACTTCGGCAGTGTATCCTTGCGGCAGAAGGATATCGTTTGGGTTATACCCGCGCGGACCTTCTCTGCGGATCTTGATCTTCTTCAGCATGGGCAGGATCGGCTGGTAAAGATACGACAGCCAATCCGGAAGGGTGGGCGCGAACTTTTCTTTTGTTTTCATCTGTTTCTCCATCTTTCTTCCATACAAAACCCCTAAGCGGAATTGCGCTTGCAAGGAAAGCAATAGCTGCCAAAATGAACAATACGGAAAACCCCATCCCTGGCAAAAAGCGTTCCACCCCGTCAATGACGGGACCAAATAGCCCAGCGGCTGCCGCGGAGCCGGCGGTGCTGAAATTTGCCAACCCGAAATAGCGAGCTGATTCATCTCTTGGGACCAGATCCGCCAGCAATGCCCAGCTTCCTCCCGCGAAGGCAGCGGAGCCAAGCGACATCAATCCGCCAAATACGAGGATCTGCGTTGTACTGCCCGCCCAGACCAGCATCAGTGCACTGACGGCGCTCAATAGCGACCCGGCGATCATCAGCGGCACACGACCGATACGGTCGGCGAGCCAGCCAGTCAGCGGGGATGCCAGGATAGTCACGAAAGCCAGTCCAGCCAGAAGGCTGCCTGCCTGTTCCGCTGCCTGGTCTTCTGAGAGTCCCAGACGATCGGCAACAAAGAAAAGCAAAAAACGCCCGGTGCCATAAATGCCAAGCAAAAAAAGGAAACGAGCCAGGATCAGGCGCATAAAAGTGGTTTGCTGGGTCAGGTCCAGGCGGAATATTTTTGTCAGCGAGGGCGTCCTGGTTTTGGCTGCCGCGCCTTTATTCGGTTGATCCTCCGGGGTAAGCAGAACTGCCAGAATGTACGCGATCACAAGAATGGCTGCAATCATTCCAATCGCGGGCAACGCCCTTCCCGAACCGAGAAGCTGTCCCAGGAGGACGAAGCCAAGCATTGCTCCGGTTAAATCCATAAATCCTTTTATCCCGGAAGCCAGTCCTCGGCGATTCTCAT